>CAYNXT010000179.1:0-3434 GCA_964401235.1 uncultured Planctomycetales bacterium | reverse complement strand
TAATGCACCCGCTCCCGTCCCACCGCACCCGAGACCACCTGCATCGGCTGCTCGGCCCCGCGCCACTGGCCTGTACGGATCTTTCTCAGCCCTGAATACCCAGTTGGAAATAGCGCCCCCTGCCGGCGCTTGAGTCGGGCGGCAGTCAGCGGGGTGTCGTGGCGCTGTGTCGCATCCAACAGCACCTCCACCAATCCGTCCACCGACCGGCTGGCGGGTGCTAGCCCCGCCGCTGGCAGCCCCAAATGCCGTGCGACCGAGGACCGCACCGAGTCACGATTGAGGCGCTCTCCTTCGATCGCCGACGTGGTGAGGGCTTCCTCGGTCAGGATATCGGCCTGCGCCTCCCGGCTGAGCTTGAATCCCAGACTCGCGACTTTGGTCAGGAGCTTGCCTTGTGCCGGCCGGGCCCGGCTCACCAACGGCAGAAGGGCCTCGCTGCTCCAGCTCAACTTGGGCCATTGTTTTCGCTGCCAGATGTAGCTCATAATCGCCTCTGAAGCGGCTGCCATCAGGGCAGCCGCGGAATGCCGAGCGCGATGGGCGCTTGGCCTTAATCGCTTCAGGTGCAAGGGGGATTTTGGGAATTCGGGGCGTTTCGAACGGACCGCGCCTGAGGACGCTAGGCGTCAACCTTGAGGCGCCGGTATCTTGACTCGACAATCTCAACAAATGTGCCTCGAAATTCGGCTGGAAGGCGACTGGCCTCGATGAGCCGTCTCATGCGACTCAGCTTGCCGACGAATGTTTGATAGCGGACTTTCCCCGGGATCTCCAAGTTGTCCGCGAACGCGTCAAAATCGTTTCGCGTGAGGTGGTTCCGTTTCCCATGCAGCGTCAGCGCGGAATCTTCCTCGCTGGGGATGACCAGCTTCGTGCATACCAAATCGTACGCCGGAGCGAGGCGAACCCCATCACCTGTGTACGTGATCGAATAGTTTTGAAAATGCGCGTCTCCATTGCCGATCACAAAGTCGAGGACGACGCGCTCAAAGAACAACTGCGCGTCTAACCCTGGCACGGCGGAAATGTCTTTCAGCTTCTTGCCGATCTCTTCCAGGGAGCCTGCGTACTTATCCTTCTTCTCGAGAATTTGAGCAAAATTCTCCTGATGGATCTTGTCCTTCTCCACCCGATCAAAACGCTTGACCACATACGCCAGGGTACCGTCTTTCAAAGGCAAGAGGCAATGCGGCGGCACCTCAATCTCCAGTGCCACCGCGATATCCATGCAACAGTTCTCATTCTCCGGGACATGGGGATACTGCTGGATCTGCGGCTTCAAAATGTATTCCCCGCCCCCAGCGACCGGCACCAACTCTGCCTGAGGCTTATTCAGGTGGAGCGATAACTTCGGCTGGACCCCGGAAATAGACATCTTCCCCACCATCGCCTGTGCCTGAAGCGGGATGTCCATCAGGGAGAGCGGAATCGTGGGTTCCACCTCAAGATTGAACATGTTCTTCATCAGTCAACCTTATGCACAGTCACCGCACCGATCGTATCTGATGTCGTCGCCAGGAGAATGCCGAACGCATCCTGCGCATCGATCTTGGCGGTCGCACTCACGATGGCAAGGTACCACCCCTCAGGCAAGAGGCCGCGAAAGAAGCTGAATAGCTCCCTCGATGCATAGGGTTCCTCGCGCAATGGCAGCGAGATCGAAATGGGCTGCCCCATGCGTAGGTATGCGGGATCGTACTGGAACTGGTACCCATTCGCCGTCTCCGTTAAATAGCCGGCGACCTGATCCTTATACTTGACCGTCGCTCTTCGAAGCTGTTCTTGGCTCATGGTTCGGCATAATCTCCAGCTGATGCCCGAGGAATTTCAACACCTGGTTGACCTTATCCAGGCGGACGCTTGGCTTGCCTTGTTCAAGGTCACGAATAAAACGCAAGCCTACTCCAACTCGTCTGGCAAACTCTATCTGAGTGAGCCCTGATCGCTTGCGTAACTCTTTGATCTTCTTATTGAACGGCGTCATATTATAAATATTATATTATATCAGGTATAAATTCAAGTTTTAATCTATAAACTATACCTTTAATGATATAATTATATAAATACTATACCCTATAAGGCATATTTTTAGTGTGCTTAAAGTATAAATATGCTCTAAAGGGTATAATTTAAATCGTATGCCAGATCAGCTAGGCGGCGCAAGCCCCCGCGGCTTGTTTTGCGAAGCAAAACAGCGGGGGGACTGTCGGGTCGGAGGAGGCGCGTCTGTACGACGCCGGCTCCGTCCGCCGCTCAACACACGAGGCATCTTGGGCACTTCGGAGACATCATACGCCACTCATACGCGAGAGCGCTGTTCTAGCGTATCGACAATGCGCAGCCAATGTACAGGCGTTTTGGATGATTGATGCTTCTTGCTCCGAAGCCCCATCGCGAAAGCTGATGGGGCGAAGGAGAAGGGTGCGCTCGAGAAAGGCTTGGTCTTGGTCGGAGAGTTCGTTAAGAAGGTGATGAATGTGCCACCCACCGGATGTGCCGCTGGGACTGCACACAGTCCCTCAGGTACAGATTGATGAGATTCTGATACGGCACTTCCATGTCATTCGCCATGGTCTTGAAGTAGTCGACGACATCCGCGCCCAGCCGAATCGTCACGGGCTTCTTGAGGAGCCTGGCATACGGATTGCGGCGGCCTTTCATCTTTGAAAAGTCGTATTCTTTTCTCATGTGGGTTCCCTCCGATACTGTTCCGCTTCGCGGCGGGTGGCTTTTCTCGCCGAAATGATTCTGATCACCGACTGCGCCTCTCTGACGCAATGACACACCACCAGGAGACGTAACGTGAAACTCATCCCGAGCATGATAAACCGATCCTCCCGCTCCGAGTGGTCCGGATCAAAGAACTCGACGGCGTATTCATCATAAAAGACGGTTTGTGCTTCTTCGAACGACACGCCGTGCTTCTTCTTGTTCAGCGCGGCCTTGGCTCGGTTCCACTCGAAGCGGATGTCATGCATATGTACAAAGTAAATATACCACCTCTCTGGGACGTTTTCAAGAATTCTTGCCGCTGACCGCATAGAACCGCATAACGACCGCATAGGCGGAGGAACTATACTGCTCCCCAGCCGCAGCGATCCCCGGCTACCGCTTTCCCAACTGCCCATCCCTATAGACCTGGAAAAGCTGGGATATTGTCGGGCAGCTCCGTCCTCCAGGATCGCTCCCAGCACAAAATCCGGGCGGCACATGAACGGCGGGAACCGAATCGAACCGAATCAAGACCGATTGAATCGGTTCCGCGAGCCGCGGGGCGGCTTCTTCTAAGAAGACGTATACGTATACAGATAAGAGTGGTCCTTTAAAGAGCTTCTATAGTGTCGTTTACAGAGCTGTTAAGATCCTTCCCAGAGGTCCGTCTGCAGATCCATCCCTATCGTTGAAGCTGTGAAATGGTTTTTCTCTTGCAT
>CAYNXT010000178.1:0-3435 GCA_964401235.1 uncultured Planctomycetales bacterium | reverse complement strand
CAATCCGTCCTGTGATTCCGGACTCAATCCGTCCACCCATTCCGGAGCAAACCGGCCACCTATTCCGGCGTGAAACCGGCCACTTTTTGAGTGCCCGCCGGAATGGATGGCCGATTTGCCGGAACAGGTGGCCGATTTACGGTAAACCTTCCACCACAGCAGCTTCGCGACGCTAGACAAACTCAGGCAAAGTTGTCTCTCCGAGAACGGGGAAAGAGACTATCAGTGTCTCTTTTCGCGATGCCTATTTTGAGCAGGGCCAGGGCGGGTAGCCCTGGGCGCCTGGAGGAGGAGAGAGGACTTGGCAAACAGGAGAATGTCTATGCGGAAGATCAAAGAAGTGATGAGGTTGAAGTATGAACACCGGCTAAGCGAGCGGCAGATCGCGCGGAGTTGCGGGATCGCCCGCAGCACGGTAGCCGAGTACTTGATGCGAGCGCGGGCCGCCGGGCTCGAATGGCCGCCCCCGAGCGAAGTCGATGAGGTGACCATCGAAGAACGGTTGTTTCCTATCATCGGAAATCATGGGGGGAAACCAGAGGGCAAGCAACCACAGAGGGCACGGCCGATGCCCGACCTCGCACAGATTCACAAGGAGCTGCGAAGCCACAAGCACCTGACGCTGCAGCTTGTATGGGAGGAGTACAAGCAATCGCACCCCGACGGCTACCAGTACTCACAGTTCTGCGATCTGTACAGGGGGTGGGCAAAGAAAGCCGACCTGGTGCTGCGGCAAGTGCACCGGGCGGGCGAGAAGTTGTTCGTCGATTACGCCGGACAAACGGTGCCGGTGGTAGACCCGAGAACGAGCGAAGTTAAAGAGGCTGCCGTGTTCGTGGGGGTGTTGGGAGCAAGTAACTACACGTATGCCGAAGCGACACTGAAGGCAGACCTGGAGTCGTGGATCGCCTCACACGTACGGGCATTCGAGTACATGCAGGGATGCCCGGAGGTGGTAGTCCCTGACAATCTGAAAGCAGGAGTGAGACTGCCTAATCGCTACGAGCCGGACCTCAATCCGACCTATCAGGAGATGGCCACACATTACGGAGTTGCAGTGATCCCGGCGCGGGTGCGAAAGCCGAAAGACAAGGCGAAAGTAGAAGCCGGGGTTCAAGTGGTTGAGCGGTGGATTCTGGCCGCGCTGCGCAAACGCACGTTCTTCAGCATTGGAGAGTTGAACCAGGCAATCGGAGAGCTGCTGGAGAAGCTCAACACCCGGGAGTTTCGAAAGATGCCGGGGAGCCGGCGGGAGCTGTTCGAGCAGATAGATCGGCCGGCGCTCAGAGCTCTGCCCCTCGAGCGATTCGAGTTTGCTCAGTGGAAGTGGGCTCGAGTCAACAACGACTATCACGTTGAACTGGACCATCACTACTACAGTGTGCCGAGCAACCTTGTAGGAAGAGAGATGGAGATTCGATACACGGCTGAGATAGTCGAGGTATTTCACAGGGGCGTGAGAGTGGCGTCCCACGCGCGGAGCCGGCGGGCCCGAGAGGCGACGACGGTTGAAGCGCATCGGCCCGAGTCGCACCGGCGCTACCTGGAGTGGACGCCGACTCGGCTCTTAGGGTGGGCAAACCATGCCGGGCCTTCCACGGCTGCTCTGGCCGGGCGAGTAATGCAGAATGCAGGGCATCGCGAGCAAGGGATGCGGTCTTGCCTTGGACTAGTGCGATTGGGAGACAGTTACGGCCAACAGCGGTTGGAAGCGGCTTGCACCAGAGCGCTGCACTTTGACGTCTGTTCTTACAAGAACGTCGCGTCGATTCTAAAGAGGGGGTTGGACCGGGAGGTGAGCTCAGAGTCTGCACCACAGCGAGCACCTCTTACGCACGACAACATTCGAGGGGCTGACTACTTCGAGATGGGAAAGGAGGCAAGCAATGTTAATTAACCCGACAGTTGAACGGTTGCGGGCGATGAAACTCAGGGGAATGGCCGAAGCTTTTGCCCGCCAGATGGAAGACCCCAACATCCTCCAGCTCAGCTTTGAAGAGCGGTTCTCGTTGCTGGTCGATCATCAATGGCTGGACCGTCAGAACCGGGCGCTGGCCTGCCGGCTCAAGCTCGCGCGGTTCGGACATCAAGCTTGTGTTGAAGATATCGACTACAACCATCCGCGTGGACTCGATCGCGGTTTGGTGAAGAGTCTTTCAAGCTCCCAATGGGTTAGTTCCCACCACAACATCATCATCACCGGTCCCTGCGGCGTTGGTAAGAGCTACCTGGCCTGCGCCTTTGCTCAAAAAGCGGTTCGGGACGGCTTCACCGCGCTGTACGGGCGGGCCTCGATATTCTTTCGAGACCTGGCAGTAGCAAGAGCCGATGGCAGCCTGCAGGAGTTGCTCAAGCAAGTCGCCCGCGTTGACGTGTTGGTAGTCGATGATTGGGCGATGCACGCGATGAGCGACAGTGAGCGGCGAGACTTTCTGGAGATATGCGAAGAGCGCTACGAGCGGCGCTCAACCGTGTTGACCAGTCAGTTCGCGGTTTTGGACTGGCACAATCAGATCGGCGATCCGACGATTGCCGACAGCATACTGGATCGGCTGGTTCACAACGCCTATCGCATCGAGTTGAAGGGCGAGTCCTTGCGCAAGACCAGGGCTCCGAAAGGAGGTCTCCAGCCATGAAGCTCAAAGACTCTGCCGGATGGTTCGCCGCCGGCGCCCGGATGCTTCAAGCGGTTTACTTGCTTTCAGACGGCGCCTTCAAGCTGTTCGTTTACATCTCGCTCACTGCCGGCCGCAGCACCGGCCGGCTGCGAGTCGCCCAGGCTGAGCTGGCCCGGGCAATGGGCAAGTCGCGCAACTCCATCGCCTCTTACATTGTGGAACTCTCCGAGCAGGGTGTTTGCCTGATCAAGCCCGGAGCCAATCAACATCAACCGGGAGAGATCGAGGTAGCAGATGCGTTCTGGCCCTATCACAAACAGACTGCGGACTCAGCCGAAGAATCTGGTTTCGTGGAACAGGTTCGCACCAGGATGCTGGAGTACCCAATAGTGCGTTCGTCGTTTGGTGCTGCCGATCGAAAGCTTGCCGTTGAGTTGTTCCGCAAGGGTGTCGGGCTCGATCAGATTGAGAGGGCCTTCTTACTTGGCCTCAGCAGAAAGTACATCTCTTGTCTCAGCTCGACGGCTGCGAGTCCTATTTACAGTCTGAGCTACTTTCTGCCCCTGTTGGACGAAGTAGCTCACACTGAGGTGGCGACTCGATATTGGGATTACGTCCGGGGGCGACTTGATGGCTTGAACGCGGCGTGGCTTGAGCGATCCCGATCATCAGAGCGACCATTGGCTGGCAACACGTCGGAGGGCAAGATCTCATCGGGCAGGATCTTGACTCTCGACGGGCGAGACTCAGTTCAAGAGGCGCCAGGTGATTGAAGCGGTTTGAAGTTGACTACAGAAATCTTGGAGCGGGAGACCTG
>CAYNXT010000177.1:0-3475 GCA_964401235.1 uncultured Planctomycetales bacterium | reverse complement strand
GCGTTGGTGGCCAGCTTCGATCATGCCAATCTCGTTTTGCTTGTAGCCACGCCGGATCTAGTCAGCCTGGCTCAGTCCAAATGGGCGCTGGAAACCATTAGCGCGCTGCTATTGCCCATGAAAATGGTCAAACTGGCGCTCAATCGAGCCGGCAGCCGCGGCGGGGTCACGACTGAAGATGTGCGCAATGCCCTGGGCCTTGAGGTGGTGGCCGAGCTGCCCTCCGACGGCCGATCAGTATCGCTTGCGGTCAACGAAGGCATTCCTCTGAATCTCTCACAGCCAAACGCTCGAATTACTGAAGCCTTTAGCCGCTTGGCTGAATTGCTCACCATTCGTTCGGCGCTATACGTGGAACAGCCCAGCGCGGCTCCAGATCGGACGGGCCGAATACTTCCTGTGAGCGAGCAGGTGTGGACCAGTCGCTTGCCTGCGGCCGATGCGCCAGCGACCCAAGAATTGGCTGATCCCGTCACCAATCTGAAGCGACGGCTCCATACCCAACTTCTCGAACGATTGAACTTACGCAAACTGGATCTAGCCGCTCTCACTAACCCCAAACAAATGGCCGAGTTGCGCCGTAAGACCGAACAAACGCTCGTCGAGTTGCTCGCGAGCGAAACCGGAGGGGTGGTTTCATCCCATGAGGCCCGCTTGCGGCTGGTCAAGGAAATTTCTGATGAGGCATTGGGACTTGGGCCGCTTGAGGAGCTCTTGGCTGATCCTGAGATCACCGATATTCTGGTGAATCGAAGGGATCAAATCTACGTTGAGCGACACGGCAAATTGGAGTTGACCGGCCAGCGATTCATCTCAGACGACCAGCTCCGGACTGTCATTGAGCGTATCGTCGCGCCGCTCGGACGCCGCGTGGATGAAGCCAACCCGATGGTGGATGCTCGCCTGGCGGATGGCTCGCGGGTCAACGCGATTATTCCGCCCCTGGCGATTAAAGGACCAACGCTGTCTATCCGGAAATTTGCCAGGACCCGCTACACGCAGGATGACTTGGTCCGCTTTCGCAGCTTGACCCCACCCATGGCCGAGTTCATTCGAGCCTGCGTGGTCGCGCGCAAGAACATGATCGTTTCCGGGGGCACCGGCTCAGGAAAAACCACCATGCTGAATATCATTTCTCTGTTTATTCCAGAGGGAGAGCGCATCGTGACGATTGAAGACGCGGCGGAGTTGCGATTGTCTCAAACTCACTGGGTTAGCCTTGAATCCCGTCCTCCGAACGTGGAAGGCCGTGGGCAAATTACCATTCGTGATCTGTTTCGCAACGCGCTGCGCATGCGTCCGGAACGCATCATCATCGGCGAGTGCCGCGGTGGAGAATCGTTGGACATGCTCCAAGCCATGAACACCGGCCATGACGGCTCGATTACGACGATTCACGCGAACTCTCCTAGGGACGTGATGGGCCGGCTTGACTCCATGGTGCTGATGTCGAATATCGAGCTGCCGGTTCGGGCGATTCGCGAAATGGTCGTCTCGGCCATTGACGTGATTGTGCACACCGCGCGCTTGTCCGACGGATCGCGCAAGGTTACCGCCGTGAGCGAGCTGGTGGGATTAAAGGACGGTCTGGAAGTCGAGATGCAAGACATCTTTGTCTTTCAGCAAACCGGCATTGCGCCCGATGGGACGGTCCAAGGCACGTTCTCAGCGACTGGCCACCAGCCGTCCTTTCTGCCCGAACTTAAAGCCAAGGGCGTTGAACTCTCTCCGACGATCTTTGAAACCCACGCCGAGTATCCGTCATTCCCGCACTGACCGGATGCAGTTTAATGTTGATGCGCGGTATCGGCTTCTAAACGTCACGCGGGGGACAGTGATCGCCACAGAGGTACGGGTAGCCCACTCGCTATGGGCACGGTCAAAAGGGCTCTTGGGCCGCGAGAGGCTGCGCGATGGAGAAGGGCTCGTGATCCCTCGGTGTCGCTCGCTTCACACATGGGGAATGCGGTTTTCGATTGACGTGCTGTTTGTGGACCGTGCCTGGAAGATCGTCATGGCAACGTCTCATGTGAGGCCCTGGCGCATCGTGGGTCCGGTGTGGCGGGCCTGGGGAGTGGTTGAAACCGCTTCCGGCAACCTGGAACGGAGCCCACTCGCCGTCGGTGATCAGCTCCATCTGGAGCCCTTGACAACGTCGTAGACGGTCAGATACACTTGAACTGTCCTCGAAAAAGGCTAACCCCGCCGTAAGGCAGGGGGCGCAAAGTCACGGATCCCATATTTCAATCTTGGGAAAGCCGGATTGCCGAAAGGTGATCCGGCCTTTTTATTTGGCCTATAATTCAAGAGAATTTAAAAGTGCTAAACAAAGTACTATGTACATGATAGGATCGCGACACGGACAATCGGTCTTTGAGTACCTGATGATCTTTGTGGTGCTTGCGGCGATCACCCTATTTTCAGCGGGTTTTCTGCAGCGGGTCCGGGCAACGGTGGATGGAGATTTTCAGCGCGCCGTCAACCGGATGGTCGGACGATAACCCATGAGAATTGTGAGAATGGAGCGGGGGCAACACACGCTGGAGTATGCGATTCTCATCGGCATTGTCGCAGCCGCCGTGGTGGCCATGCAAACCTATGTGCGGCGCTCGATCCAGGCGCACTTGAAGAACGTCGAGGAGGAGATTAATGCTTCTGTGCAAGAGGAGCGAGACTAAGGGGGGTGGGGAGATGAACAGGCGGGGACAGAGCACCCTGGAGTATATCTTGGTGGTGACGGCGATTCTAGCGGCGGTGTTTGTGGCGTCGCAGCGCATTCGCACGACGGTTGAGAACCAGGTGTTTGAAGACTCGGCGAGTTCGATTAGGAATGCATCTAGTCGTCTTCCGGGAGCCCGTTAGTGAGACAAGTCGGAGGGGGTGTGAAGATGAATAAGCGGGGACAAAGTATTCTTGAGTACGCGGTGCTCATCAGCATCGTGCTTGCCGCGGCTATTGGGATGCAAACGTATGTCAAGCGAGGGTTGCAGGGACGGTACAAGGCGGTTACCGATAACCTTGTCACCGGGGCTGGTGGCAATAATGAGGTGGCACAGTTGGCCGGTCCTCGACAATACGAGCCATATTATGCAGAGTCGAGCTTCAGAACGACCACGACTCAAGAATCGACCGAGGCCTATGGGCAGGGAGGTGTGGTCACGCGGGATATTGTCAACGATCGGCGAACTCGAGACCAAGGCGACTTCCAGCAGGAAGGCACACGAGCCGGGCAAGAGGACACGTGGACTCAGTTTAACAATCCATAAGGTTGAGGGAGATGGGGGTGATGGGGATGGCACAGAGCAGACGATCGAGTCTTGCCGGACAGAGCACCTTGGAGTATGCGGTGCTGATTTCGGTGATTGCGGCCGCTGTGCTGGGGATGCAGATTTATCTCTCGCGCGGGTTCGCAGGACGGGTTGGAGCCTCCACAGTTCAGTTGGGGGTTCAATTCTCCCAACAGCACTCAACCTAT
>CAYNXT010000176.1:0-3481 GCA_964401235.1 uncultured Planctomycetales bacterium | reverse complement strand
AGCGTTTCAAGACAGGTGACTACCAGACCAGCATGCTGATGCTCAACGACATCTATGCGCAGCGGCTCAACCGCGTGGCGGAGGATTTGACTCAGGCGATGCCCCCGCAGTTGTACAACAGCGCGGATTTGCGGGGCAAGCTGGACTGGGCGGTTCAGGAGATCGGAAAGGGCAATTTCCAAATGGCGGGCGACATGCTTAAGGATGTGCACGCCGCCATGACGGATCCGCTGGCCCTGATGAAGCCGGCCGTCCGCTTTCAGCCTGCGAGTCAAAGCGAAGTCCCCGATTTGATGAGGCAAACCCCGATCATTCCTCCAACAGCCAGAGCTGCCGAGCGAGGACGGGTATATCCGGTTGAATTTCCCGGGGAGGATTTGGTTGGACCCCCGGAGCCGGCGAGGCTCGGCATGGTGCTGCCAGTTGACCTCAGCGCGCTGGGACAGCCTCCTCCAGGAGCGCAATATCTGCGCGGTGATGACGGCTCGTACGTGTTGCGTGGAGCGGACGGCAGGATTTTACAGGTGGCGGAGCCTATTGAAGTCAAGCCTGTGATCAGAGAGGCCGTGCCAGTGAATATCCCCACATCACCTTTTGAGCCAGGGTTGGTTAACCGGGTCGTGTTCCCCGATGAGGTTGGGCCTCCTGAGCTGCCAAAAGGAGAAGTCAAATACGGCTGGTATGGGACACCCGATCTTGAAACGTTCGGGTTGATTCCGATGGGCGGTATTATTCCTGGGCCTATCGAGGGGACGACATTAGCCGTTGATACCTCAGCGCTGACTCCAGGCATGACGCTGGCATCCGGAATATTGACTGATGAACGAGGGGTAAGAGTGCCCTTTTACGAGCAGACTCTCAAGCCATATTCGGGACGATTTCCTGTTCTTGATCGGCACGGTGAGCCGAACCCCTCCGTGCTTCAGGTCTACGAAAACGGCACCTTGGTCGGTATTGATGTAACAAAAGATACCCTGTTCGAAACCCGCGTGCCGCTTCAGGACGAGGCCGGCCGAATCGTTCCCGGCATCATGAGAAACGCGGATCTGCCCATCCTGGCCGGCTCCTATGACGTGGATTTCAAGCCCTTGGGCATTTCGCCAAGCGGCAGCATTTTCCGCGAGCACGGTATTGCTGCAGAACCGGCAACAGGCCCTCGGTTCAATCTAGTGCAGCAAGCGGTAAACGCGCTCAATGCCCTGGGCTTTTCACCGATCCACTTTGTTGATCCGCTTGCGCGTGGTCAAGAAGCAGAGGGTGGATTGAGCGCCTGGCGCGAAATGATAGGTGCAGGTCCTGCTCCAGATCCGCGCGGCGTCCTGGCGCCACTTTTTGGAAATCTCTTTCAGGGATATGACGGTCCCGCGTCGTTGATGCGGGCCCCGGCCGAGGTTCGAAATCGCTTTCAAGGCATGTATAACGTGATGCTGCAACGTGCGATGGTAGATGGTCTGCAGATTGACGGGATCACGGACGTACGGCCTCACATTGACGTGGCCTCGATCGGCTCCTTTGGATTGGCCGCGCTGGCATTTAGCGGCATCGGCGCCGTGTACCGAGCCGGGATTGTGGCGAGAGCGATCGAAGAGGGAAGCGTAGCCTCAAGAGCTTTGGAAGGCGCAGCCTATAACCTTCGTTCCACTCCCGCCTTGGCTGGTCGCATGACACCTGAGGTAAATCAGGCGCTTGGCAGGGGGGCAGCTGAGGCCGCGTTGTCTGGAGTTTCTCTGACACCTGAGACTGTAGGGTTGTCGCGCTTGGGGATGCGCTTGGCCGGGGCGAATGCGGTTGCAGAGGCCTTTTTGTCGCCATTCATGGGTATGACTGGGCTGATGAAGACGGCTGTTCCAGAATTCGAGTATGTGGGTCTACGAGTTGCCGCAGCCCAAGCGCGTACTGATTTGAGTCAGACGTTCCGAGCATTATACGGCAGTGGCAATGTGTTCAACGCTTCCGGTGCCAAAGTGCTGACGAATGAGCTCGTCATGCAGGGCATCGGGCATACAACGCTCGGAGTTATGGGATTCGGCGGCGGGCTGTGGGCTGTTGAGAACTTTGTTACCGACCCAATCGCTAGGCGGGTGATGGGCGATGGAGCGGGTTATCAGCTATACCAAGACTATTTCGGATTCTTGGGAGACCGCTCTCCGTTTGAAGCCATGTTCGGCACCGTAGCCTATGGGCCGATGTTTGGTCTGCTCGGTAAACCGGTCAGTTCAGTGCTCGCGAACGTCCCAGTGGCCGGGGCTCCGTTGCGCTGGCTCTCCAACATGGGTGGTCCGCTATTAAAACCTAGTCAGGTGCCACGCACGTGGGTTGGTATGGCGTGGAATCTTGGCCGCGGCATGGCCGCCGGTATGTTAGATGAAGGCATGGCTGAACGGTGGATTTCAGCCGGCTTGCAAAAGATCGGCGTTAATCCCTTAATTGCTGATCAGCTGGCAGAATTCGGCTCTAGCGCGGGTGAGGGTGGATTCGATCGCATGTCGCCAGGCTTGCAATTTGGCCGCGCCGTATCAGTCTCTGCATTGGAAAGCTTAAGCATTGCTCCAGCAAACCTCCGGCCCGCAATCGAGAATATGATTGGGACGTTGACGATTAACGGAACAGCGCTCTCTGGCACTGATCGGCTACAGCTTATCGGCGATGTCGAGCGCGCGTTCAGCAAGACGACCGGGCCGATTCAGGCCACAGAGGTTTTATCGGCCGTTCATGGCGCAGCTCGGTTGCGTATAGCGGGTCCTGTTGCCAATGTGACGGTCCATGGACTGGATGCGAAGGTTGCAGACCGATTCGCCGCCGGCACACCGACATTTACCGCACGTCAGGTGACCTCTGAAACCTTCACACGCGAGGTCAATAAGTTCCTTGGGGCAGCTTCGTTTCATGGACGACCGCTGTCTGATGCGTTGCACTTGCAACTCAAGGGCCGGTTAGAGGCCGAGTACTCGAAGGTATTCGAGCAGGTTGGCGGTGGACCCGTTGCGTTGGCAAACGTCGTTGCCACGGCCAACCGAATGTCGCACGGTGCCGTGCGCGTTCCTGGATTCGAGCAATCACAGCGTGGTCAGTTCCGCGATGTGGGTAAGATCAGCAGTTACGTCTTCGGTCTCAACAGCGAGGCGGCCAAGGTCTACAAGCTTCAGCACGGTACGGTTCCGTACCATCTGAGGCCCTATGCCAGCAGTGCGGCTGGATTGGCTCTCTTCGGTTTGGGATCAGCATTTGGCCCAACGCTGACCGGTTTGATGCTCAATGATGTGATGCATAACGCTGGAGGGGGACTGAACCGGGTGGGCGGTTTGTTGGATCGTATTGGTGCTCGCTTCGGGCTCCCCACCCAACAGATACGTGTTCAAACAAATGCTCCGCTGACAGTAGGATTGCACAGCGCGCTAGCACCGAGTGTTGGCGCAGGTGTTGCAGATCTGCTGGCACCGAGGGTGGCGAGGGCGATGGTGAATCAGGGCATGTTCCGGCA
>CAYNXT010000175.1:0-3518 GCA_964401235.1 uncultured Planctomycetales bacterium | reverse complement strand
GTGCCCGCCGCATAGCGGAATACCCACGTGTCGGTCGTTCCGATGCCGGGCACCAAGAGGACCACTTGATGGGCCGGATCGTAGACCAGCGAGTGATGATAAATCGCCGGTCCTGGCGTCGTCAGGACAAGCTGGGTCCAGGTATTTGCAGCCACATCATAGACCCAGGTGTCATTGAGCGCTTGACCAGCTCCATTTCGTCCACCATGTAAGAGTACCACCTGGTTGATCGGATCATAGATCATTCCATGCTTCTCACGTGCAGGTGGTGAGACAGTGGGGGTGCGCTGGGTCCAAGAGGTGTTGGTCGGATCAAAGACCCAGGTATCTCCTTTCGGGCCGGGCTTGCCCCCGAACATGACCAAGAGATTATGAGTGCTGTCGTAGACCAGTCCGCCCTCAATATCAAAGCGGGCAGCGGGCTTGATGGATGGATTAAGCAGCACCCATGTCTTGGTAGCGAGGTCAAAACGGTAGGTCGTGTTCTGGGGCGACCCAGTTACTTCCCCACCAAATTCGAAGAAAGCCTGCGTCGAGGGATGATAAACCATGCCCGGGGCGAGGCGCCTATGCAAATCTCCCTGCGCATCAAGCACCTTAGTCCAGGCATTGGAGGAACGCGTATAGGTCCAGATGCCTCCGCGGCCCAATCCGCTCTGAAAGCCTGTCTCACAACCAGGTTGACTGTCATTGTAAGCAATACCGTTGAAGAGCCAATGCATACGATTCACCGTATCATAGAGAAAGTTCTGATTATCACGACGACAGGGACCTGTTAAATCCGGATGGGTCCGGCGCAGATGCCAAACATTCTCCTGGAGATCATAAGTCCACAGATCGCTCATATAGGTGCTCAAGCTGCCACCAAAAAAGACAACTTCCCGAGTGTCGACATCATAGTCAACCTGGAACCATCCCCGGCCTCCCGGGAGGCCCTTGCTGCCGTATGTGCTCGCCGGCCCGTCGCCCGTCGCATTCAGCTTGACCCAAGTGTTACCAGGCAGGGTGGCGGGATCAAAGCTGGCGCGGGCAGGACTCGCAGCAGCAAGGACTCCGAGAATCGCCACGGCCAGGGTGAGGCTCACGCCTCGAAGTGGGAGTTGCTGTGTCATTCGATTCCCTCTCATCTCACATCCCCAAGAGTTGATTGACGAGCAGTTGCAGATCGACCGCATCCGCGCTGCCGGAGCTATCCAAGTCGGCGCGAGGATTGGTGGCCAGGCCGAGGAGGACGTTGACCAGGAGCTGCAGATCGATCGCATCGACCCTGCCATCGGCGTTGAGGTCGCCAGGAGAGTTTGGTCGAGGGGGCGAATTCGACGTATAACAGAGCGCAAGCTGTGTGGATCGATCCCCCGAAAAGGTTTGCCTATCTTGAGGCCACACCGTCGAGAGATTTTCTTCGTTGGCTGCCGGGGCCGTGCCATCCACGACCGTGAGGCGAAGCGCGCTATATCCTGAGAAATTGACGTTCGCTTGGACATTGCTCAGGGCAATGGTTTGGCGTCCACTGCCGGTCGGCCTGGGAACTGCGGCGGCAAAGAGCGGATCGGACGCAGTGAGCGAGCTATTGGTCCAATCCGCCGCGGAAAGTCCTGTCGGAGAGACCCATGGGTGCCAGTCGAGCACCAGCGAGCGTGGTCCACCACCCGCACCGGACCAATAGGGACGAAGAGAGGCGCTCAGTAGCTGCGTATCCGCAGGCCAAGCGGAACCATCCGGACGCGTGGCGGTATTCCAGCGCCACAGGACCAGCTGCGTCACATACGGGGCGCTTCCCTGATTTTTGCGAATCACGTAATCAATGTAATTACTATAATACCCTGTTTGGACGGTGGGTGATCCGAGGCTATTATAATTTACGCCGCTCTTTCTTACGACGCCATCATCGGCGCTCCTGGCGATGGGGTAGACGGCTTCCAGTTGTCCTGCCGGGCAAGCACTGGGCAATGGCTGTGCCGGGATATACCGAGGGGCTGGAGGTATCGGTAAGGGAAGTGGTGTAAAGGGTGTAAGACCCGTCATATATTCAAAGGCTCCGACATCAAGGCTTCCGCTGAGCGGGCGCGGCATGGACTGCAGGTCATACCCGTACTGCTGGGTCGGAAGCAGATCGTAACCATACGCATCGACTCCCGGATCGACCCCTTGATCAATGACGGCCGTGGACGTCGCGGTCAAGCGATAATCATAGGCCGCCGGGTTGAACAGCTTCGGATCCGCCGTAATATTGTTGGCGTTGACTTGCGCGCCACCGGCCGGCCAGTTGATGGGTTGGGTCGCCGCGCCCCAGAAGATGTTGTTCTTGGCCCACAAGAGTGGTGCCGCGCCATAGCCGCGCACGAAGTAGGTAGTGGCACCGTAGTTGGAGACCGTCGTGTTGTTGATGACATACATCTCCTGCGTCGTGAGGGACGGCTGCGGACAGCTAGGACTTCCTAGTTCTGCGGCAAATTTCACCATGTCTCGTGAATCCGCTCGGACGCCTTTCTGCATCACGTTGCCGATGATGTGCGCGAGCCCGCCGCACGGAAGATCGATCTGAGCACTTGCCATGCAGTTGGGGGCGTTGGTACAGCCCGTCACCCCGTTGTCTTCATCCGTCAGGCGGTTGTAGAGAATGCGGTTCGTGGCCGCACGGCTCTTCAAGAGATGCCCCGTGATGGCGCCGTGGCTGTAGTTATTGCGGAAGATCAGCTCTGCATTTCCCTTGTTTAAGTAGAGATTGTGACTAAAGCCGTCGCCGAATCCGTTTCGGAAGAATTCGCTGTGTTCAATGAGCACCGTGCCGGTCGGCGCGGATACGTTCGGGCCGCCGAGAATGCCATTGTCGTTGTCATGGAACAGGCAATTCCTGACCGTGAGTCCCGCGGCTTGGAGACGAATCCCGGCGTCGTTTTCGTCGCCCACGGCGACTCCGGAGCAAAACGGGTTATTCAGACGGGAGGTCGCACACGCAAACTCGATATTGTCCACCGTCGTGTTGTTACCGTTGATGACCCAGATACCCTTCCAACTGTCCGACGCCATCCCGGTAGTCAGATCCCCGTTGGTAATAATCAGTTTAGGCCGGCCGTTGATGCCGCGCAGCGTGATATTGGTCGCGCTCGCCGGCCACCGGGCCAGCGCGTACTCATTCTCATAGGTGCCGGTTTCGATGTGGACGCAATCATTGGATTGCACCACTGCGGCGGCTTGGCTGATTTTGGTAAATCCTCCAGGGCCGACGTAGCGGACGATCCCTACACAGGGGGGACTAGAGCTTCCGCCTCCACTATCCACGAGCACCTGCACCTCATCAAACCCGGTGGCGCCATCATCGTCGGTGGCGGTCAGCCGGAAGCGATAGGTCCCCTCGAGGAGGTTGCTGGCCGTAAGGGTGGTAGTACCTGCCCCGCTGAGGGTAGCGGAGCTGGGGCCGGCGGCCTGAGTCCAATTGTAGGCGCTGATAGTGCCATCGGCATCGGTGGCGCTGCCGGTGAGGCTGAGACTGTTGGTGGGCAGCATGATCGTGCGAT
>CAYNXT010000174.1:0-3541 GCA_964401235.1 uncultured Planctomycetales bacterium | reverse complement strand
CAAGAGCTGGAACGAAGCAAACCAACACTACCTGACAGCGGCGCTCGCCGTCGTGCGCGAGGCGTTGGAACGTCACACTACGCGCTTGCAGGGAACGGCTGAGGTAGGAGAACAGGGCAGTACGGTGCAAATGGCGCTGCACGAGGCCGCCCGCGCCATGCCCGCACCATCAGCATTGGACACCCTGTGTGCAACATTCGGTCTTTCAACGTTTGAACGTGACATACTCTTGTTGTGTGCAGGCGTCGAGCTTGACTCGAAATTCGTTACGCTGTCCGCAACGATAAATGGAGATCCGCTACGCCCAAGCCCAACTTTCAGTTTGGCACTGGCGATATTTCCCAACGCACACTGGAGTGCTTTGTCACCTTCGGCACCGTTGCGTTATTGGCGGCTAGTTGAAGTCGGTTCAGGTAGTACATTCACCCTCAGCCCGCTTCGCATTGACGAGCGCGTTTTGCACTACCTCACCGGCGTACAACATCTGGACGAACGCTTGGTTGGCCTCATCGATCCATTGCGGATGATCGGCGATTTGGTTCCATCCCATCGCGGACTCGCAGAGCGTATTGTCACGATCTGGTCGCAACCATCGAGTGCATCGACCTTACCGATCGTGCAGTTATGTGGTGATGAGACTGCAGGCAAACGGGAGATCGCAGCTGCCGCTTGTGCGGCACTCGGAATGAACCTGAGTCTGCTCTCCGGTCACGTCATCCCAACTAACCAGGCTGAGCTTGAGTCGCTGATCCGTCTCTGGGAACGGGAGGCAGTCCTGGGTGCGGGTGCCCTGATGGTGAATTGTGAGACGTTGGATTGGTCCGACTCGGCGCGGAGCTTTGCAGTCACCCGGTTAATCGAGCACACGAGGGGTCTGGTCATTGTCGCAACTCGTGAACGACTCCGGTCCACGCAACGTCGAGCACTGACGCTTGAGGTTTGCAAACCTAACGTTCTCGAGCAGCGCGCGATTTGGGTAAGTAACTTGGGCGATGCCGCGATCAATCTCAATGGAAAGTTAGAGGCTCTTGTGTCGCAGTTTAGCTTGAGTGCACAGGCAATTCACGCTGTTTGCATGCAAGCGTTCCAAGGAACAAGAGTCGAGGACCGAAAGTCGATAGATGAAGATCGCGAGCTTTCCCACTCTTCTCTTCTTGATTCTGAATTTCCGATGAGACTCTGGGACGCCTGTCGAGTGCAAGCACGCTCACGACTGGACGACCTGGCGCAACGGATCGAGCCGGCCGCGATGTGGGACGATTTGGTGTTGCCAGAAACACAAAAACAGATTTTGCGCGAGATTGCCGTGCATGTCAGGCATCGCATGAAGGTGTACGAATCCTGGGGCTTTGCAACAAAGAGTTCACGAGGACTCGGGATCAGCGCTCTGTTCTCGGGAGCGAGCGGCACGGGCAAGACTATGGCGGCCGACGTACTCTCTCACGAGCTGCGGCTCGACTTGTATCGTATCGACCTGAGCCAGGTTGTGAGTAAATACATCGGAGAGACCGAGAAGAATCTGCGGCGCGTATTCGATGCTGCCGAAGAAGGCGGAGCTATCCTCTTGTTTGATGAGGCCGACGCGTTGTTCGGCAAACGCAGTGAGGTGAAGGACAGCCACGACCGCTATGCTAACATCGAGATCAGTTACCTGCTGCAGCGCATGGAAGCCTACCGGGGACTGGCAATCCTGACCACCAATATGAAGGAGGCACTCGATCAGGCTTTTCTACGCCGCATCCGCTTCGTCGTGCAGTTCCCGTTCCCCGATGCTGCACAGCGGGCCGAGATCTGGCGGCGCATCTTTCCGCGCGAGACGCCGACCGAAGGCTTGGATGTAAACAAACTGGCGCGCTTGAATGTAGCGGGTGGAAACATCCGGAACATTGCTCTGAATGCCGCTTTTGTTGCAGTGGATAGAGGCGAGCCGGTCGGTATGGCTCATCTGCTTCGCGCCGCCCGCAGCGAATACTCCAAGCTTGAGAGGCCACTGACTGATGCTGAAATCGGCGGTTGGCTATGAGTAATCAGTTGTCAGTATTCTATCAAACGTGTTCGATTTGCACATTGAGGAATATATGGGAGAAGAGTTTTAACTGAACGATGAACATCGAAGTCAATATCGAGGAACTGGTGCTGCACGGCTTTGCGCCCGGCGACCGTTACCGTATCGGCGAAGCGGTCGAGCGCGAGTTAGCGCAGTTGTTCACCGAACAAGGTGCGCCTCCATCGCTGACTCGAGGCGGAGAAATCGAGCGCCTTGACGGTGGGGCGTTCGAGATAGCTCCGGGTTCTAAAGCAGAAGCAGTTGGCGCCCAAGTGGCGCGAGCGGTGTATAGAGGGATTGGCAGATGAGTCGAGTCAGACACACCAAAGAAGCAGCGGAGCCTAAACGTATATTAAAGAGGAGACTCGTAATGACGCTCAAGAGAGGCGATCGAGGAGCGGACGTCACGCAGTTGCAGAAACTGCTGGTGGCGAAGGGCTATCTCACGGAGGAAGATGTTGACGGCGCCTTCGGGAACAAAACGTACCGTGCGGTCAGGGCGTTCCAGTCACAGAACCTCGATCAACACGGTCAGCCGCTCGTCATTGATGGTAAGGGCGGACCGCTCACATGGTGGAGTCTCAACCATCCCAAGCCCCAAATCGAGACACCCAGCGCCGTTGATTATCGCAAAATGCCACCGGATGCGGCAGGTGGAAGCCGGCGTGGTCGAGCAGCACTTTCTCTCGCAATTGGAGAGCTTAAGGCCGGGGCTGGTGAGGTTGGTGGAAACAATCGTGGGCCGTTCGTGAGCAAGTACCTGAACGGAATTGTCCCTGAAGGAAACTCATGGTGCGCCGGCTTTGTCAGTTTTTGTTATTCGAGGAATCCGGCAGGCATGCCTTTCCCTTACACTGTGGGCGCAAGAGATATTTTGAAAAAGTTCCGAGACAGAGGTTGGACCCATGAGCCTCAGAGCGGCTACGAGCCTAAGCCGGGCGACATCGTGCTGTGGTGGCGAGAGCAACTCGCCGGCTGGAAAGGCCACGTGGGTTTCGTGTACCAGCTCCGTGACGGGATGCTCTACACCATCGAGGGCAACAAAAGCCCGCGGGTGCAGGGATTCTCCTATGTGTTCAGCCGCATGGATAAACTATTGGGCTTTGGTCAGGTGCCGGATGCGTGAAAAGACCCAAAGCTGACAGCTTCTCAGGATTGAGTACGATGAGTGCACAATTGCAAACTCGGGTTAAACCAAACGCGACGCCAAATCCATCCTTCACACCCGTGTCTTTTGGGCTGTTGCAGCGCAAATGCGCGTGCGGGACTCACGCAAGCGGCGGCGAGTGCGCGGAGTGCAGTAAAAAGCGCTCGGGCAGCTTACAGCGATCAGCCGTCAGCAATCAGCCAACGAATGAGGTGCCGTCTATCGTTCACGACGTGTTGCGCTCGCCCGGTCAGCGGCTCGACACTGCTACACGCGCCTTCTTCGAGCCGCGCTTCGGCCATGATTTCAGTCAGGTGCGCGTACATACGGATGCACGGGCAGCCGAG
>CAYNXT010000173.1:0-3590 GCA_964401235.1 uncultured Planctomycetales bacterium | reverse complement strand
GGCCTTCGCCGTAGATGCTCATCGAGCTGGCGACGATGAGCCGCTTCAGCGGGGTCTTGTCGTTGACGATCACATCGAGGAGGATGGCGGTGCCGAGCACGTTGGCGGACACGTAGCGTTCGATCTCATACATGGACTGCCCGACGCCGACCATCGCCGCCTGATGGAAGACCGCCTCGATGCCCCGCAGCGTTTTCCGCAGCAGATCGCGGTTTCTGACATCACCGTCCACGTATTCAGCGCCGGGATTCAGGTAGTTCGGTCGTCGCCCCCCGTGGACCTGGGGAGTGAAATTATCCAGAATGCGCACGGTGTGGCCGTCCTGTACCAACGCATCCACCAGGTGCGAACCGATAAAGCCCGCCCCTCCACTCACGAGGATACGCATGTGGGGGAGTGTGACGTTGTTAAAAGACCAGCGATACCAAGCCGTTCCGAAATCTTCGCTAACAATTGTTCTAATCGGCAAGCATAGGTATGCCGTTTTCGGACAAACTCACCACCCGTCCGACCGATAAGGTCGCGCTCGTCAGAATGAGCGAGATAGTAGTCGATAAGATCGAAGAGTTCGTTTGGACTTTTATAAAACACCAAGTGACGCCGATCTTCAAAGCCCAACGCGGAAAGATCCTCACTTTCGCTCGCGTTTGTGACCAATAGCGTATTGGCGGCTAATATCTCAAAGATTCTCATATTTGCGTCTCCAGTTATTGAGTAGTTAAAGCCCACGCGAGCCTTGCTATAGATAGCTCCTAGCTGTGTGTATTCGGCTTTCCCGATAAAGCTGTTCGGGTACTTCTCACGCAATGCTTGAAGGAAGAATTTTCTTGGAATTCCACCGTCAGTACCAACGAAGGCTACATCCCACACAGGCGATCCATCAACCGGACCATGGAACACAGGGTCACATGCTACTGGAAGCCACTCAGCACCAGGAAGGCGACGAGCCGCGTCTAATAGATGACAGAAGACGAGATCGTATTTGGGACTGAGCTGTCGAATTTTTCGCCAACTATGTCGCAAGTGTGTCTCAAGGGCGTAAAAGATCGCAGGGTGCAAACGTTCTGGAAGATCGATGTCGTAGTCGTCTCCATGATCGATCCGCAGGTAGAGGTCGTACACTGCCGGAAGGCTGGCAACGTCCCGCAGCCGCCAGTGGTCGTACAGTACGCCAAGGGATTGACAGGCGCGTTCGAAGTATACACCGGTCGTATCCGGCCGTGTCTTATCGAAGATCAGCGCAAGCCTCATAGGATCTCCAAGACTTCATACCATGACGCTCGAGAAATCCGCTCGTTGTCTATCCACACTTCATAACCTCCGGGATCCTCCTTGGCAACCGCCAAGCTTACGCGACGGTGGCCTCTAGAGCCCCGTCGTGGGCACACGACGTGAAGCCATCTGCCGACTCGCCGGTAGGACCGGTCGTTGTCAACTAGCATAGCGCGGAGTCGACTGGTAAGGCACACGCCGACGAACAACGCCCATGTGGCCGGCCAGAAGAGAGTCCGCGGCACACTGATGATATGGATATTAGACTTCCGCGCGATGAGGGCATGGACTGCTCGACTAAGACGGCCCTTCACAATATGGATCACATAAACGCCCCGTCCCTGTATATCCAGAGAACACTCACGTGCCGCGGACCATCCCCGCTCGACAAGAGAGAGTACGATCGCATCTTCCTCAGACATCGATAGATCTGAACCTGTTACGCTCTCCGTTTGGATTTTAGCGCAATACGACCATGCCTGCGCGCAGGGTTGCCATACACAACAGCACCGTCTGGAACGTCCCTGGTCACGACGCTCCCGGCACCGACCAGCGCGCTTTCCCCAATGATAACACCTGGCAAAATGGTCGCGTTGACTCCGATAATCGCGCCGCGCTTGATGGTAGGGCCCTCAAAGTGGTCGCTGACGGGATAACGGTCATTCGCGATCATGACACCAGGGGCGAGAAAAACATCGTCCTCTAACGTAGTTGACTGGGCGACATAAACATGATTATGAATCCGGACGCGGTGCCCGATACGGCAACCATAATCAATAGTTGAGTGGCTCCAAATCCATAACCGATCGCCGATGACATTCTCTTCGCGGATCACGACGTGATGGCCAGTCTCCAACTCGTCACCAATCTGTGTATTGGTATAAATTACCGTATGGCTTCGGATGTACGCCCGCCGACCAATGCGGGTCGGCACTAAGCTGATTCGACGACCCGGACGCCATCCCAGCTGTACATATGGCTCAATCCGACTTCCTGGTTCAAGGATGGCCCACTGCGAACGACGTCGCAGCGCGGAAACGGAGAACCTGCTCATGAATCCCGTGAGGCATGCCCCATGACACCCACCAATTCCTGAATGTGCTGCACCACCGTAGCCACAGCCTCCAAACTTAGCTCCGGGTGCATAGGAAGTGATAAGATCTCGCGTGCTATCTGCTCTGCCCGCGGGAGATCTCCCGCCCCGGCTGGCCGTCCCTCGTAGGGAGAGTCCAGATGGATCGGCCTGGGGTAGTGCATCATGGCTTGGATACCACGCGCACGTAGTTCCCAGAGTAGCCAATCGCGTTTCTGCACGCGCACAACGAACAAGTGGTAGACGTGATATCGGTCTGGAAGCTCGTGGGGCAGACCGACCCCTTGGCCGCCTGCCTCTGTGAAGAGGTTGCGATACCAGCTGGCGCGCTCACGACGGGCCTCGTTCCAACGATCTAAGTACTTCATTTTGACGAGCAAGATTGCGGCCTGTAATTCATCTAGCCGGCTATTTCTCCCAAATCCAGAATATATGACCTTGTCGGTCGTGCCGTAATTCCGCAAAAGCCGCAAGCGCTCTGCGATACTTCGATCATTCGTCACAACTGCACCTCCGTCACCTGCAGCCCCTAGGTTCTTTGTCGGATAGAAACTGAAGCACCCAACACTTCCAAAGCTCCCCACGGGACGACCTCGATAGGTAGCGCCAATCGCTTGCGCGCAATCTTCAATAACCTGCAACTTGTGGCGTGCAGCCAGTTCGACCACGCCGTCAATATCGCATGGTTGACCATACAGGTGTACGGGGATAATAGCCTTTGTCCTGGCCGTGACGCGTCGTTCCGCATCCGCCACATCAATGCCATAAGAGGTCTCATCGACATCCGCGATGATCGGTGTGGCTCCCACTGTGGTAACTGCTAGAGCGGTCGACATGAAGGTCAGTGCAGGGACAACGACCTCATCTCCTGGACCAATATTACAGGCCCGGAGTGCCATCTCTAACGCATCAGTTCCAGAATTCACACCAACCCCAAACTTGCACCCGCACCGCTTGGCTAGTGCCTCCTCAAAAGCCGCCACGTGCTTGCCAAGAATGTAACTTCCACTCGCAAGAACTTCCTTGACCGCCGCCTCCAACTCATTCTGCAAGAGACGGTATTGACCACCGAGATCAACGAGTGAAACGTTCACCATGTTGCCTCCTTACGACCTGGATACGCCTCCTAACAAGGACTCACACGCTGCAAGCACAGTGCCACTGTCCAGTCCGCGCAGGCAGGCGCGCTCATACGGACATGGGGGAAGCTTGAAGCGATGGTAGC
>CAYNXT010000172.1:0-3609 GCA_964401235.1 uncultured Planctomycetales bacterium | reverse complement strand
TGGGGATGATCAACATCGTCTACGGCGCGCTCGTCGCCATGGCGCAGACCGATTTTAAGCGGCTGGTGGCCTACTCGTCGGTGTCGCACATGGGATTTGTCTTGTTGGGGTTGGCCAGCCTCACCCCGCAAGGACTCCAGGGCGCCATGGTGCAGATGTTCAGCCATGGGTTGCTCACCGGGGCCATGTTCTTGCTCGTTGGGATCCTCTATGAGCGAACCCACACGCGCGATTTAAACGCCTTTGGGGGTTTGGGCGCGCGCGTGCCGGTGTATGCCGGGTTGTTGATCTTCTTCAGCGTCGGGTCGCTCGGGCTGCCGGGCTTAAGCGGCTTCATCGCGGAATTTCTCTCGCTGCTTGGCGCCTTCGGCGTCTGGCGCTGGCAGACCATCGTGTCGGTGCTCGGGGTGCTGCTGGCGGCGGCGTACATGCTCAAGGTCATTCGCCAAATTTTGCTGGGGCCTTTGAATGAGAAGTGGCGTGCGCTGACGGATGCGACGCCAAAAGAGATCTTCGTCTTGGTCCCGCTCTTAGTGGGGACACTCGCCATCGGCATCTATCCGCCTCTCCTCCTCAGATTGCAGGATGCAACACTGCAGCACCTCATCAACCACGTGAGGTTATTGAATCATTGATTCATCGAGCCATTGATTCATTGGAACGTTACGTGAGTGTATTTCAATGACTCAATGAGCCAATTTCATAATGGCTATTGTCTTATTTGAGAGTCTCCGCGCGTGGTGGCCCGAGACCATCTTAAGCGCCGGCGCTCTGCTGGTGCTGCTCTTAGGAGTGCTGCTGCGGGATCGTCGCGGCGCGCTCATCGGAGCCTGGGTCACGCTGGCGGCCAGCGCGGCCGCACTCACCGTCGCTCCGGTTCCGCCTGCCACCGCGCTGTTCTACGGCTTGATTGTTTGCGATCCATTCAGCCTGGCCTTTCGGTGGCTCGCCTTGGTGGCCACCGCGGTGGTGTTGCTGCTGTTTATGGTCTCGCGCGAACGGCAAGTCTCGACGCAGAGCGAACACATCGGCCTGCTGCTGCTGATCGGACTTGGGCTCATGCTGATGGCGGAAGCCAACCATCTGCTCATGGCCTATGTGGCGATCGAACTCGTGAGCCTAGCGTCCTATGCGCTCGTCGGATTTCTAGATGATCGCCGCTCAGCCGAGGCCTCGCTGAAATATCTCCTTTTCGGCGCGCTCTCATCCGGCATCATGCTCTTTGGCATGTCGTTGGTCTTCGGCTTGACCGGCGCGCTTAGTTTTCCAGAGCTGCTGCGCTCGATTGAAACGATGACCGGGCCCATGGCGAGGGGGCTGCTGGTCGCCGTCGCCCTCATGTTCGTGGGACTCGCATTTAAGATCTCCATGGTGCCGTTTCACATGTGGACGCCGGATGCGTACGAGGGCGCGCCGATTCCGGTGACTGCGCTGCTGTCGGTCGGGCCCAAAGCGGCCGGGCTGGCCCTGCTGCTGAGGATTCTCGAGGTGCTGCGGCCGGCGTGGGCGGATCTGGCTCCGTTGCTGATCGGGTTAACGATTCTCACCATGACGTGGGGCAATCTCGCCGCGCTGGTTCAAACGAATGTGAAGCGACTGCTCGCGTACTCGACGATCGCTCAGGTGGGCTATTTGCTGATCGGGGCGGTGGTGGGCACGTCGATGGGCGTGCACGCGGTGCTCGTGTATGCGGTCGCCTACCTGTTTATGAACTTAGGGATATTCGCGTGCGTCGTGGCGGTGGTGAATGACACCGGCAGTGAGTCGCTCGAGGCGTTTCGAGGGTTGGCCAGCCGCGCTCCAACCCTCGCACTGATGTGCGCGCTCTTCTTGCTTTCGCTTGCCGGCATCCCGCCGCTCTTAGGATTTTTCGGGAAGTTTTTGCTGTTTGGCTCGGCGATTCACACGCACCAAATAGGGCTGGCACTGGCCGGGATTCTCAACAGCGCCATCGCCTTGTACTACTACGTGAACCTCATCCGCCTCATGTATTTCGCACCGGCCCAAGCCGGCACCGCGTTGCGTCCGAGCACGGCGCTGCGTGTGGCACTCGGCGTCTGCGCAGCGGTGACGCTGGGCGTTGGGCTGTTTCCAAGCCGGCTGTTGGGGCTGTTGCAGGAGCTGGCGTCCATAAATCTGCTCTAGGCGGGTGCAGGGGCGCTGTGCTAGAATGCGGGACGATAAACCATCCGTATGGTCCCACGCCCTACTGGGTTTCGCCAACATGGCTTGCCTCGCGCTGAGGGCGAAACGTCCACGCCTAAACGGCGGGGACGGCCTACGGCCAGCCGGCAGGGCGTGGGATGGCTTGCGCAGGTTGGATTGCTGAGTGCAATCCCTCTGGCGCTCCTCATCGGACCTGCGCTGGGCTACTACATCGGAACGTGGTGTGATCAGCGCTGGTCATCTTCCCCATGGGGCATGGGGATCGGAATTGTGATTGGATTGCTCTCCAGCGCTCGTGTGACCATCCAGCTCATTCGTCAGGCAAAAGACGCAGCTCAATGACACAAGCGATGTGTTTCCCCCTCCTCGTCGGAATCCTGTTCGGGGCTCTCTGGAATGCGGTGAGTCTGTGGTGTTTGTCTCGGCTCTTGCGTGCCTGGCTGGGCCCTGGGCCTTCACGACGCCGCGCGATCGGTTGGCTCATGGTCAAATTCCCCGCCTTGTATGTTGCCATCTATCTCGCACTGCGCCATCAGGCCGTGACTCCGTTGGGATTTGGCATTGGGTTTAGCCTGGTGCTGGCCGGTGCGCTGGTGTTGCTAGCCGTTCGAGCCCGTCAGGGCATCACCTCGCGTCCATGATCGCCCAAGCCACCGAACACGCCGCGGAGCACAGTGGGATTCCCGAATTACCGAATCTCATCACGATGCTGAGCGAGCGCTTCCATGAGCATCCGCTAGTGGGCTGGCTCCATCATTGGGAGAATCCCGTCTTCGCGGCTGTGGTGGGGTTGGTCCTGATCTGGTTGGCCTGGCGCTATGCGCGCCAACCCAAGCTCATTCCGCAAGGCTGGCAAAACCTGCTTGAACTCATCGTCGACGGGGCGGATCAGTTCGTGCAGCGGATCATGGGATCGGCCGGCCGTGAACACGTGCCTTTTCTGGGCACCCTCTTTCTCTACATCTGGCTCATGAACCTGGCGGGGCGGGGGCCCGGCATGGAAGCCTCCACCGCGAGCCTGAACACGACGGCGGGCGTGGCGGGTGCCGTGTTCGGGTATGTGCAATGGGTGCGTCTGAAGACGTTGGGGCCGCTGAAGTATTTGGATCATCTCGCCGGCTCGCCACGGTTTGATGATGTGAAGGCCGCCCCGATACTGCTCAAGCCGGTTCTGATAGTCGTCAAGTTGTTCGTGATGGTCGTACTCTTCGTCTTGGAGATCGTCGGAGAAATCATCAAGCCGGCGAGTTTGAGTTTGCGTCTTGGATTTAACGTCTTTGCCGAAGACATCCTCTTGGCGGTCTTGGTCGGCTTAGGCATCACGGCCGGCCTCGCGTTGCATTTGCCGATCGGGCTTCCACTCCAACTGTTTGTCGTCCCCCTCGTCTTGATTTTCAGCACGGTGCAGGCGCTGGTGTTCAGCCTGCTGAGCTCGGTGTACAT
>CAYNXT010000171.1:0-3672 GCA_964401235.1 uncultured Planctomycetales bacterium | reverse complement strand
GCGTCGATCTGGCGCTGAAGGCAGATCTCGTCATTCACATCTTCAGGAATTCAGCGGCCTCCTCACCGCTCTATCTGGCCCAGGAGCCACGCTAAGACCCCCGGCGTGGCAAGCCAGGCTTCAGCAAAGAGGGACATGTAGATGATCGCCTCGTTCTCACCCCCGAGGCTATAGTGATCCGGTAGATGTCGCGGCAGCTTTTCCCTTCCGCTTAGAAAGCCAAGCACGTGCGGGTTTTGCTTCAAAGCCGCGCGCAAGGCCTTGGCGGATGCGTTGAGCTTCCCGCGACGGAATTCAACAAGCACCCGAGTCCAGGCAAAGAAAGCTGTCCCGTCTCCGCCATACTGCTCATACAAGTGCCACGCGCCCGCATCGTTGCCCCGTTTGAGGTAACACCCCAGCAGCACGTCGCGGATTCCCTGGTTGTCGTTCGGGTTGAGTTCCAGAAGCGCTTCATAATGCGCGATAGCCTCTTCTTCCCTGCCAAGGTCCCACAGACATTCCGCAAGCCCCTGCCGCGCGCGCATGTAGGGCCGCGTCTCCAGCATGCCCCAGAAATGCCCTTTATTCTCCCTGAAGAATGTAGGGCCGAGGCTGCGCTCGCCCGCTTCCACAGCCGTGCGGTAGAAATCGTAAGCTTCCTCGATCGTCTTGGCTTCCGTGTTGGCAAGCACATTGTAGGCGTCCGCGCAGTCGGGTGAGACGGCCAATGCCTGTCGGGCAAGCTTCGCGGCCTGTTGAGGGGTTGCCGCATCCCACGCGTCCCAGGCGAGGTGTTGGGCCTGCTCAAGGGGTGACCGTGCGGGTGATCGCGGAACCTGACCATGCAGGTTCTGAAGGAACTTGTTCGCGTCATCCAGAGTGTGAAACTGCTGATTGTCGAGCACCCGATGCAGATCGGCCATCATCCGTTCCATGCTGTGACGGCTCGGCAGCGGGGGCAACGCCGGTGATTTCCCGTGGGAGCGTTTGCGCGTAATCTTCTTGGCCATCACTACCTCCCTCCCCGATGGGTCTACTCTGACCTTTCCGCTCGCCGGTTTTTGGATCTATCACCTCAAGCCGGAGGTCGGACGGAAGCGGCTGGATCTCAACCTCAAGCTCCTCGTCTCGGATTGCGGGGGTCAGCGAAGCGTCTGCGTATGAAGAGGCGGGGGCGATTCGGATCGTGCCTGATTCGTAAGCAGGCTTCAGAAATTGGGCGCGCTCGATACCGAGCGCGCCCAACCTCCTCAACCGCTTCTTCGACTGCGGCAAGAAACAACAGACCAAGGCCTGGTACCCTTTCTTCGTAGTATTTTGCTGCCTCGTTGACCTCGGCGTCGGCCTCCTCATGAAGGGTCACCTTCCTCATGAGATGGCTTGCCGTGCCCGGCGGAACACCTCCTCGGCGGGTATCTCTTTGGCCCGACCCTCACGCAGGTCTCTGAGCCTTCGTTCAGCTTCAGCAACCCACAAACGCAGATTTTCTTCATCCGAGGGAGCGTCCAAACTCAATATGAGCTTTTCCGCAAGGCGCGCCCTCGCATCCAGGTCAAGTTTCATGATCTCTGCTTCTAGTTGCTCATCGTTCATGGCCATGTCACATACTCCTTGTTGTCGTTGTCTTGGGCCGAACTATGGATTATCTGGTTCCGTATAAGTTCCCTGGTCTGGACCGCCCGCAGTATAAGCCCCCCCGATTCGCCCGGCAAGGAAGCGGGACAAGTGGCGTTGTGTCAAGTAGGTCCCCCATCTGGGCTTCGCCCGCCGGGTGTCATATCTGGTTCCGTACGGGGTCATTGCTTGACCTTGCATCGCGCCATCACCCGCCTTTCTGGCCCACGGTACAAAGTCAAGATATGACCCCGTCTTTTCTGGTCGCTTGGGCACTAAATCGCCACTCCAGCCTCGGCGACGAATGCTTCTAACACGGGCGACTCGCCGTCGAGTACATCCTGACCAAAGGTCTCGATATGGGAACGGATGGCCGACTTCACGTCAGCCAAGGCTTCCTCATAGGTATCCCCCTCGCCAATGACCACTCCCTTCAAACCAAGAGGATAGGCGACATACCCATCCGGATGTTTTTCGACAATGATTTTGAATTGTCTCATTGCGATGCGCTCCTTTTTTTCTGCGCCGCGCGCTCTTTCAACAGGGCCTTCAGCCGAGCCATGCTTACCGGTTGCCCTTCAAAGGCCATGGACTGGACCACGTGCTTGAGGATTGCTTTGCGATGCAAGGCCGCCACTTTCTCCGGCGTGTCGTGCTTTTTACGCCAGGCACGTAGCTTCGCATCCGCTTTGGCAAGGTCTATAAGAGGAGGGCTCGCTTTCTTCATGGGCTCTATTCTTTCATGCCGTGGGCTCGGAGGCAACCCAGGCTTCCACAATGGCGATCTCGTCCTCCGTCAGCCTATAGAGGTCGTAGACGAGGTGGTCGATCTCGCGGTCCGTGGCGGCAATCTGGCGCGAGAGCCTGGTCTTGTCGTCCGGTGCCTTGACCTGTGCCAGCCGCTTGTGCAGGTCCAACATGCGCTCGACCATTATCACCATCTTGTCGTGTTTGGCCTTATCGGTCAGGTTGGAGAAGTTGATGGGACGAACAGGAAATCCTTCGAGGTACTGCCCGAAAAATCTCAAGTAGGTCTCGGCTTTTCCTTCAAGGCCTGCGCAGGTTTGGACAAAGTAGAAGCTCCCTAAGCGTGAATTCAGCAACCCCAACAAATACAGGTCACGACGTGGAATAAAGTAAGCCGTATTCGAACAGTAGAAGCCGGTTTCGTCCAACGCAAACCGTGGGGAAGTGGCAATATCCGGGAAAATGATTTTCGGTTTATCCATATATTGGGCAAAGTTGTATTGCGGCTGCTGAAGCTCATACCACTTCTGTTTGGTCGCGCGTTTTTGCAGTTGATCCTTGAATGGCTTCAGATGTTCTTCAATCGCTGGATACTTTTCAATTTCGACTCCATGATAGGCATAGATGAGGAAAATGCTCTTGGAGTCGATTTGGTATCGGCGGACATCCCTTCCGTTCAGAAACGGTTTGATAATTTCTTCAGCCTTTCGATTACGCCTCAGAATAGCCAATCGTCTTTGTTCGTCGATTGCAAAGGCTTCAGCAAGTCCAGACACGACACCTCTACAAATCTTTCCTTCACAGTATGTTGTCAACGGCATGCCTACTGTCTTGAGTCGGTTCAAGAGATCGTTGGTTTCGGATCGGGCAAAGCTCCAACCGGAAAGATCTAATGTGTCAGGCGCAATTTTGTATGCAAAGTCCGCAATGGCCTGCCCGATAGATAGTGATCCCCCCACCACAGCATAGAATTTGTCCTCAGGCAGCGGGGGCGAGTAAAGTATTGCGTGTTCGCTTTCCCGCTTGCGCGAAGCAAGCAGAATAATCGTCCGAACCGTCGCACCCACAAAAACAGGCAGGCCCGCAAAATCAACGATGCGTTCTATTGCCGCACGTCGATTAAGGAAGTCTCGCAGCGGCTTGCCATAGTTTGCGCGCAAGAATTTGTTTGAGACAATCATCCCAAAGCGCCCTTGCCGGTTGAGAAGTCCGTGCGCACGCTCGATGAAGTAGGCGTATAGATCGGACCGTTCATCGTGCGAGGCATAGTTGGCTTTGAGGTACTCTTTCAGGTCTTTGAATTCTTCCATTCGTACATACGGCGGATTG
>CAYNXT010000170.1:0-3678 GCA_964401235.1 uncultured Planctomycetales bacterium | reverse complement strand
GCCCTGAGGGGCTTAACGACCGAATTCGGAATGGGATCGGGTGTGACCCCCTCGGTATAGGCACTCCGGAAAAAGCAGTGGAAAGTTTAAAGTGAAAAGTGGAAAGGAAATTTTTCGCTTTCCACGTTCAACTTTCCACTTTCAACTGACCAACGGCATCGTTTCGTCGTTAAAAACCCTTCGCAGTCAAGCCGCACGGCCGATTAGTACCGCTTGGCTTAAGGCCTTACAGCCCTTCCACCTGCGGCCTATCAACCTGGTAGTCTACCAGGGGCCTTCAGTCCCGCACCCATTGCTGGGTGCGGGAGGGAAACCTCGTCTTGGAGGAGGCTTGGCGCTTAGATGCATTCAGCGCTTATCCTTTCCGGACACGGCTATCCAGCGATGCTCCTGGCGGAACAACTGGGACACCGGCGGTCCGTCCCCGCAGGTCCTCTCGTACTGTGCAGAGCTCTCCTCAAGTTTCCTACGCCCACCAGAGATAGAGACCGAACTGTCTCACGCACGACACTCTGTTACCAGAGGCGTAGACTATACCTTCACCCTCTTTCGAGGGGCTGGCGTATGAGCCTGATCCAACAACCTCTCAGGCTCTCACCCTTTCGGGATCAGTCGTTACAGGGGCTAGCTCACCCATGTCGCGCCAGGCGTCGATGACCGTCTGTGCGGTATTCGTTCGACATTTGGAACGATTGAGGGTTGCGAACGCATCAACTCGCTTCGTCACTGCGAGGAATTGCTCTGGTGTATTGATGGTCTCAATCACATCCAACAGTTTCAGCGCTTCTTCAACCTGTCGTCGTTTGAAGACGACGTAGGGTCGAATCGCTGTCAGTAACCTCCGAATTGCTGGCCGACTCGTGATCACGTAATCACTCATCTGCCCAGTTCGATTCCGGAGGTAGCCGACCTGTAGCTGATCGCGCAACCACTCGAGCCCACGACGCCCGGTTTCATGCTGGTGAAAACTCACGCTCACCCGCACATAGAACCCGTAGCGATACTCGCGTTGGCGGACCAGCTGGATGTGGATGCTCCCATCACCATCCAGAAACCCCGCAATGTACGCTGCCGTTGTTGCATCCATGGCTAGCCTTCCCTCGGTGTTGCCCTCACGAGCCGTTCGGATCGCTCCTCAGGGTTCCACCGATATGAGCCAGTTTACCATTCAAGCCTTACGGCTTGACGACGCCAGTCTTGACGTTCTAAACCCAGCTCGCGTACCGCTTTAACCGGCGAACAGCCGGACCCTTGCGACCTTCTCCAGCCGCAGGATGCGATGAGCCGACATCGAGGTGCCAAACCGGACCGTCGATATGAACTCTCGGGTCCGATAAGCCTGTTATCCCCAGAGTACCTATTATCCGTTGAGCGACGGCGATGCCACCTTCCACCGCCGGATCATTAAGCCCGACTTTCGTCCCTGCTTGAGTAGTCACTCTCGCAGTCAAGCGCCCTTCTGCCTTTACACTCACCGCGCGATTGCCGACCGCGCTGAGGGCACCTTTGGGCCCCTCCGTTATCGTTTGGGAGGGAACCGCCCCAGTCAAACTGCCCGCCTGACACTGTCCGTCGGGCCGATTCAGGCCTTCGACGTTAGAACACGCGAACAAGCAGGGTGGTATTTCACCGTTGGCTCCCCCCGACCTAGCGGCCGGGGATCAACGCCTCCCACCTATCCTACACAGCTCAATCTCATGTCCAATATCAGGCTGCAGTAAAGGTTCTGGGGTCTTTTCGTCTACTGGCGGGCACGCAGCGTCTTCACTGCGACCACAATTTCGCCGAGTCCCCCGTCGAGACAGCGCCCATGTTGTTACACCATTCGTGCGCGTCGGAACTTACCCGACAAGGAATTTCGCTCAGGCTGTTACTTGGAAACCTACAAAGGTAGGCGCCTCAACGTTTCCGTTGAGGTCTGCATGTCGCCATGCAGCTCGGACTATATCTTCACCGTAGGACACGGTGTTGGGCGTATAGTCTCTGAGGAAGCTAACAATCGTGCGGGTTTCTGTCGGTTCATGGTTTGCGCAATGGTTGCGATGGTTCGCAGCCCATCCGCGCTCAGATGCTTCCGGGCTTCCAGGAATTCTATGACCCGAACAAACTTCGCAAAGTCATTTCGCTTAGCTGTCCGAAGTGAATACCGCTGGAAGAACGGGATGATCGTCCTGCGCAGATCGCCCACCGATCGCACACAGTACCGATAGAGCGGCTCTCGGTGATTATCTGACCTGCGATTAATGAAGATCCTCCCGCATCCGAAAAACTTCTGAAGGGATTGCAGCACGGGCAGACTCTTTGCCCCCTGAGTCACAACAAACTCAGGAAACACTTGCCACCCGAGTTGAGTCGATGGATTGCGCTGCAGCGTGATTGAGAAACAACCTTCTCCGTCGACAAAACCGACTACCCAACCGACTGTTAGCCTTTCCTGCTGATTATCTGCACTCGTCACGTTGTCACTCCGTGTTGGAGTAGTGCGAGATGCTCCAGACGTCCCAGCATATAGCCCAATTTCACCAAGGCGACGACGTCACCTTAGGACCGTTATAGTTACGGCCGCCATTCACCGGGGCTTCGGGTCGGCGCCTCGGCCTTACGGCCTAACGCCTCTCCTTAACCTTCCGGCATTGGGCAGGTGTCAGTCTGTATACGGTGCGTTGACCGCTTCGCACAGACCTGTGTTTTTACTAAACAGTCACATGGGCCTCTTTACTGAGATCTCACCCGGCTGTGACACCGGGCAAGACACCCCTTCTCCCGAAGTTACGGGGCCATTTTGCCGAGTTCCTTAACGGGGGGTCACTCGAACGCCTTGGCATGTTCTGCCTGCCTACCTGTGTCGGATTGCGGTACGGTCACCTAGGAATTTCGCCCGACGGGTTTTCTAGGCAGTGTAGCCTGAACCAGTTTGCCTTGGCCGTAGCCGCAGCTCCCCATTTGCTTTGCCCCGCCTTGCAGCGGGGGTACGCATCTGGACCGGGACATCCAACCCCCGGATGGCCTAGCTTTCTGCGTCACCGTCGTGCGTCAAACATCCCTTCGGTGGTAGCCGACTGTTAACGGCTTGTCCATCGCCTACGCCCTTCGGCCTCGGCTTAGGACCGACTCACCCTGGGCGGATTAACCTTCCCCAGGAACCCTTAGGCTTTTGGCGGCTCCGTTTCTCACGGAGCTTATCGCTACTCATTCCGGCATTCTCACTTCCGCCTCGTCCAGCCTCTCTCGCCGAGAGACCTTCATCCTACTGCGGAACGCTCCCCTACCACGATCCGCCACATTGCTATGGCGGACCATCCATCGCGTCGGTGGCGCACTTGAGCCCCGATCATTGTTGGCGCAGGGTCGCTCGACTGGTGAGCTGTTACGCACTCTTTAAATGATGGCTGCCTCTAAGCCAACATCCCAGCTGTTTGTGCGATCCTACATCCTTTCCCACTTAGTGCGCGCTTGGGGACCTTAGCGGATGGTCTGGGTTGTTTCCCTCGCGTCTGTGAAGTTTATCCCCCACAGGCTGACTCCCGTGGTGTGGGCCGATGGTATTCGGAGTTTGGTTGGGTTCGGTAACCTGGTGTGGTCCCTAGCCCATCCAGTGCTCTACCCCCATCGACGAACCCACGAGGCTAACCCTAGAGTTATTTCGGGGAGAACCAGCTATCACTAGGTTTGATTGGT
>CAYNXT010000169.1:3052-3734 GCA_964401235.1 uncultured Planctomycetales bacterium | reverse complement strand
AGATTATCGCCACCACCACCGCCCCCACGTAAATCATGATCTGCATCAGGGCCAAAAACTCGCTGTGCAGAAAGATGAAAATCCCGGCCACCCCCAGCAACGATACGGCAAACCACAGGACATTGTGAAAGATGTTCTTCAGGCTGACGGCAAGGACCGCCCCGCCCAGGGTCAAAAAGATAAAAAGCCCCAGCGTCGCGTTGCCCAGCAATTCATTCATCGGTGACTGCATCGGAAAGGCCGACATTGTAGCGATTTAAAAGAAAAACTCCAGAACTACTTTTTCTTTTTGGGGACAAAGGCCTTGTGGCAGGAAATGCAGGTGGCTTCTAAATCCTTCAGGAGTTTTTTGGATCCAACCGGATCGGCATTGCCCAGCGCTTCCTTCAACCGCTGGGCATCTTGACCAAGCTGGGTGGAAAGGGCCCGGAATTTTTCTATCTGGTCTTTGTTGATGGCAGGCTCGTGGTCCTTGGCAACCAGGTCTGCCCGGTCGGCTATGCCTTGGGCTTTTTTAGAAAGCCCGGAAAACTCGCCCTTGGCTATCCCCTTTTCGATGGCGCTAAAGGCCTTGCCGTTTTCTTTCATGAGATCTTCCAGTCCTTCATGCCCCGCATGGGAGTGAGTCTCGGATACCCTCAACGTCCAAGCGAACCAAAGGAGCGCTAGGACAATAATCACA
>CAYNXT010000169.1:0-3042 GCA_964401235.1 uncultured Planctomycetales bacterium | reverse complement strand
CGAGTCCCCGGACAAAATCCAATTGGGACTTGCGAGGTGAAACGATCCGGCATCCTGCATCCAAGTATTCAATGATGCGACGCGTATCGCCGGCCCGGAGCAACGCTTCAGGAACAGGCTTGTAGGAATATTCTCTTACAACCTGGACAAACCGCGACATCCATCCCTGTTCCGAGCCAACTCCTGCCGGCGTCAAAATCAGGGACAGGAAAACGGCACTTAAACTCATGAACCTATGCATCGAGCAAACCCTCGTGATCAAAAAAAATCGTAACAGCTTAGGTACCTGGTACCAAATGACGGAAATAAGGGGACAGTATACCCGTTACACTCATTAAAAAAATAGGAGCCTATTTTTTTAATGAGTGTAACGGGTATACTGTCCCCTTATTTCCCGTCATTTGGTACCAGGTACCTAAGAACGTGTGAATCAATTGACGTAGGTGCAACTCTTCTCCTCCATGGCGGCCCATTTTTTATGTGGGTCGTGTCTGGTTGTTAACCAACCATCGTTTCAGCACCCACAGGCTTCACATGGGTGCTTGCCTATGTCAGATAGTCGTTCGGCGCGCTACCATTTACCCTCTTGCATCAAGCCGCCGCCAACGCTGGCTGCCAGCACAGGCGGATCCAGTGCTTGATGTTATGTGCAAGTCCCAACCATAAAACTTCCAGATTCGCCTTCACAAGTCCGCGCAGTCGAAACTGTCTGAACTTCATCTTGTCTTTCAGCCACGCGTTGGTGAACTCCACCGTCTGTCCACGCGTGCGGTATATTGCCTTTGCCTCAGGCTGCTGCATCTTTTCTCGAAACGCCATTACCCGCTGGTCTTCCTCCTGTCTGACTACCGACCGTCCTTTGGCATTCGCGTTGGGACAACAACGTGCCTTGAGCGGACAAGCCTGACACTCTTGCGCATGGGCCTGATACACATACTTGATCACTCCTACCCGCTGCTCCCTTCCCCCTGGCCGCAATTCCTTTCCTTCAGGACATATAAACACATCCCGCTCTTTCTCATATCGGAATGCTGCTGGACCAAACGCTTCGTCTACTCCGCGCCTCTTCATTTGTGCCTCAACCTGTGCTGACCCTCCCTCAATGGACCCTATCAAATTCACTTTCGCTTCATCCATGGCAATGATGTTATCTCGGCTGATATACCCGCCATCCACCACCATCGTCTCGGGCTTTTGCCCCAAATTCTCTTCTATCCGATTTACCCCCGGCACAAGCTGCTCGTAATCGGTCTGATCCTGTGTCGCCTCAATCCCCACAATTATTCCAGCAGCCGCATCCGTCGAAATCTGTACGTTGTAGCTGGGTGCAAATCCTCCATACGGCTGCTTCATGATCCGTGACTCCGGATCTGTCTGGCTCACCCGTGCATCTAGTTTCTCCTGCTCACTCTTCTTCTTCTCGCGAATCTTTTCCAACTCCACCAGCGCTTTCTCTAACTTTTCCTTGCGCTCACGCGCAGCTCGCTTTCTGGCCTTCTTTAGGCGTGACTGGCCCTCCTGCTCATCCTCCTTGGCCAACTGTTCCACTTGTTCCTGCGCTAGTGCCAAGTGTTCTCGAATACTTTTCTCCCGCCGATACGTGTCTGACCCAGCGCTCGCCCTTACTTTTGTCCCATCGTGCGCCACTCGCTCCAATGTGATCAAACCCGTAGCGCTCAGCAGCCCTAACACTTCCACAAACATCCCCTCTAGCGCTTTGCCGTGCGATACACGAAAATCCGACAAGCTGTGATAGTTTACCTCCTCCAGTCCTGTTATCCATTGGCACCCGGCCTCACTACAACACATCCTGGATAATTCCCGTGCTGAACTAACACCCATGCTGTATCCGTACACCCACAAGCTCACCAACACACGCGGGTCATACGCCGGCCGCCCTGCTACCCCCTCTACAGCCTGTATGTTCGCCAAATATTCCTGGAAATTTAGTCTCCCCGTCATCGCCCAGATCGCGCGCACGGGATGATCTACGCTTACCAGCTCCTCTACGTCCATGGGTCTCAATATTAACTGCTTCCGGTTTACTTCCTTTAATCGGGGCTTTCCCACCAGATCATCTTGTCCGCAAATGCCATCTGGTTTTAGCCTGTCTTCGCCATCTTCCAGCGCGTGACCTTGATCAAATAACTCCTCTTGCTCCAGGCTCATCCCTGCCTCCCGCCCTTGTTGCTGGGCTGGCTCGCGTGCCTTCGCAGGACTATGCGCCTCTTATCCTCTACCACCCACTCGATCTGCTCTCCCTTTTCTATTTCCAATGCCTGGGCCAACGGCGATGGACAAATAAAGTAATACTGCCGATTCTTCTCGCCACGCTGTATAACCTGAACTTTTGATACATATCCCACGGGGCACCTCCCTTAGCTATGCCCCAATCATATACTAGCTGTATAGCTAGTCAAGCATTATTTTTAATTATTTCACAGCTTCTTAGAGGCCACGGACGTGACGTTCGGATTTGACACGGCCGTGGCGAGCGCCACCGACGCGATTGACAAATTGCACACCACGGCGCAATCCCATCACCGCGTCATGATCGTCGAGGTGATGGGGCGCTACGCGGGGTGGCTCGCGTTGCACTCCGGCGTTGCAGGCGGGGGAGACATTATCTTGATTCCTGAAATCCCTTTCACGGTCAACGCCGTGGCTGAAGCGATCAATCACCGCCGCCGCCGTGGAAAAAAGTTCAGCATTATCGTTGTCGCCGAGGGGGCCAAGCCCAAGGGTGGAAAACTAGTGGTCAGTAAAATCGTGGCAGGCAGCCACGACCCTGTGCGTCTGGGCGGCATCGGCAATTGGCTGGCAGCACAATTGGAAGATAAGGTGGACGCGGAAATTCGCGTCACGGTCTTGGGTCATGTTCTGCGAGGCGGCGTACCCACGCCTTTTGACAGGGTGTTGGCCACCCGGTTTGGCACAGAGGCATTTGCCTTGGCTCAAAAGGGTGATTTCGGCAAGATGGTGGCCCTTCATGGATCGCGTATCGTTGCCGTCCCATTGGTCAAGGCCATCGCGCGCCTAAAA
>CAYNXT010000168.1:0-3735 GCA_964401235.1 uncultured Planctomycetales bacterium | reverse complement strand
AGTTCTGCGTGGTGACGTAGATGAAATCCCGTTCAGTTGAATGTCCGTGCTGCCAGTAAACCGTATCGCTCGGCGCATAAGTGAACCCTTCCAACTTGCAAACTGCCTGCGCCAGCATCTCCGGCTTGTATTCCTTGTTGATGACCCAATTCCCCCACTTGTCCTTCTCCAGCAACGACGGCGCAAGGCGGTAGCACCGAAATCCTCCTCCACCTTTCCAGTTCGCCGCTTTGCTTACACCACTTTGATCTGACCCGTCGATGACTCTCTTCAATCGTGGAATGATGTGCGTGTGACAGTGCTCGCCCAACTCCACCATTATCCACCACCGCCCCATCTTATGGGCGACTGCACCTGTAGTTCCAGAACCCGCAAATGAGTCAAGGACCCATTCCCCTCGTTTCGTAGAAAGCTCGATCACTCTTTTTATGAGCTGCTCTGGTTTCTTACCCTTTGGAAACTCGACCCCGCCTTCTTTGGCAATCCCTTCCCAAGAGATATCGGTCCAAATATCTGTAAGTGTCTCACCAGACCCTCCCAGTGAACTCCTGCTCTAAGGCCTTAAGGGCAAGAAGGTTGTCGCCAAAGATCAGTCGATTGTCGAACAGGTCGTGGTCAGTGACGCGATGCGGGGCGTGGTAGGACTTTTCGAGTCCTCCGGCAGAATGCGCGGCTCCAGCTTCGGCCGGTTCTCCTTCCCGATCCAGGTTAGTTCGAGTTTAGTTTTATTCATGACGATTGACCCGCGAAGTTCACAAGGATTGCAGAGTAGGCAAAACTCTGTGTCGTCTACGGTATGTAAGTTCTTTCGAGACGCCGCTATGTGGAACCCATCCGTTCAAGCTTGGTCACCCATTCATTGAAATGCGGACATTCACGACGGATGGTATCCAAGCCGACCCGACCTGTGGTCAGCGGACCATGCAAACGTTTTCGGTACCCGGGGAAAAGATTCAAAATTCTTGCCGATGGTTTGGTTGCTGGGTTATCGTCAATCTCCTCTGGTGTCCGGAATTGTTCTCGGATGCTTTGAATACGTGACAGAAACGAAGGCAGATTCATGACCTGAGCAAGCACAGTAGGTGAAGAAAATAGGAGGGCTTCAAATTCATGCATCATGAGATAGGCTACGAACTTTGGACCGCGATCAAAATAGCGTTCCAATGCTACCTCTAATTCCTTGACTCGTTCCTCCGAATTCCGACCTTGGAGCTGTTGGGTTCCAGGAAAATCCTCCGGCAAACCATAATAGTCAATCATCGTGGTGACTAAAGCTGCATCGGTGTCGCCCAGCAAACGTTGAATGTCGGACTCGACCTTATGAAAGGTTGAGACACCACCCTTGAATTGAGGGCCAACTTTGACGCGCTTAGTGGTAACAATTTTGGGCTCAGGGTGGACACCACGCGTCCAGAGATGAGGCTGAAGTACGTCCTTGACAAAGCGTTCTTCGGTTTGGCCTTCGACAAGAATCAGCACCTTGCGCACGGTTAGGGCCTACCACCAAGAATGTTTTTCTCCCAGAGCTCGCCCAATCCGTAGTTATCGAGCCACGCGGACATATCGGCGGATTCCAAATGCTTGAAGACGCTAGCACGGTGCTCGCGTTCAACTACCCAAACGGACTCAGGAATTAACTGATTGACCAACGTTACGGATTGGGTTGCTACAAGAATCTGAGTGCGCTGCGCGGCCGATTCCAATAGGTCCGCCAGCAGGCTAATGGCGGCAGGGTGCAGCCCCAACTCCGGCTCATCCAAAAGAATGACGTTGGGCGTCACCGGCTGCAACAGGAGGGTCACAAGGCACATAAACCGCAATGTTCCATCAGAAAGTGCATGGGCGTTGAAATACCTGTCGCTCCCCTTCTCCCTCCAATCCAGACGAATCTTATCCGGAACTAGCTCCAATGGTTTCAGCTGAAAGCCCTCGAAGAAAGGAGCGATTTGCCTAATGGTGTCCTCGATATTTTGGAAATGACTGGGATGTTTCTGTTGTAGGAGATAGAGAAATGCAGCTAGATTTCCGGCGTCGGTGTGTAACCGGCGGTTGTCATCGACGTCGGCTGTTTGCTTCACCTTTGCCGAACTGCTGGTGTCATGGAAATGGTAGATCCGGTAACTATCTAAATCGTCTCGGACATATCTGGCGATATAGTCGGTTGACTGACGTATACGGGCTTCGGGGTGGCCTGATCCTACGTGTGTTACCAAGGGCTGTGCATACCTGCTTCGGTCATGAAACCAAAAGGATTCGCTGGAGAAGATAAACCGGTCCTCCGCTGTGGGCCGCAATTCGAAGCTATAACCATTGGCGTTGTCGCCTTGAACAAATTCTAGCTCAATAGAAAGAGAGGGTGATTGCTTCCGACCGAAGTGCAAAATGCTGTCTGCCCCCCCCGTCTCGCCTGTGTAATTCTGAAGATCTCCGGCGACCACACGATTGAGGAAGTGGAAGACGCCGATGAGATTAGACTTGCCCGAACCGTTTCCGCCGATGAACACATTTAACCGGCCCAACCGCAAGGTCTGATCACGGATAGACTTGAAATTCTTTATCTTAAGCTCTTCGAGGGTTCGCATTGCCCTAGTCTTACATGGCCTGGTAAAAAAAGGAAAGATTAATCTAATCGGGGATCAACCCAATGTCCACCTAATTGAGAATAAGCCCTGTTGCGACACCCGCTGCTGCAATTTGCCTTCGATCTCCGTGATAAGATGCTCGCGGCGGCGGTCGATGTCGTCCTGGGCGTCGAAGAGGGCGCGGCGCTTGCAGTGTCATCGTTCAACTCCATGCATTCTTACCTCTTGTCCACCAGGTAATACTGGCGCCTGGGGTCCTGCGGGCTGGTGCCGACTTCGGCCACCAGCCCCCGTGCAACCAGCGAAAGCAAACGTGTGCGGGTAGCCCGCGGCGAAAGCCCGATCTTGGTCGCAATTTGCTGAGTGGATAATCCCTTGCCGCCCCCCAGGGCATCGAGAATCGCTTGCTCCACTTCATCGACGCGGGGTGGATGTTTGCGCCCCTTGTGCAACGACACTCGAAAATGTGTGCCGATTTCCTCCAACAGTGGAGTGTCCAACCCGACTTCACGGCAGGCTGCGGTCATGCGCTGTATGCCGCTGCCCCACTGCTCGATCAGCCCGAGAGCGTAAAAAACCCGCCCCAGGACCCGGTTGCGCAGCTTCGATATACCATGGCGGAGGTCTTCTACTGTCAGACCAATAGGCAATAGGCCGGGATTTTCGACCTCCAGCCGATCGTCAAACATCGATATCCGGATAGGTGCACCGCGCTGAGCGTAATCCGCGTGGACCACGGCGTTGATCACTGCTTCCCGTACAGCGGCGGGCGGCAGACCCCACCGTTCGGTTCTGCGCACGGAACCGATTTCCGCTGCCCGCGTATCGTGCTTGCGGACAAACGCGATTGCTTCCTCCACGGCAAGCGGCAGATGGAGGCGGATTTCCGCAGTGTCCGCAATGCGGCTGCGATCTTCTCCTCGGAACCGGCCCGCCTGTATCCAAGCATCCGGAAAATATCGCTCCCGCTCTTTGCCGAACAAGAGCATGCCGCCCACCGTCGGCACTTTCCGACCCTGATGCCTTGTGATCAGTTTAAGAGTCTCTAGGTCGAGCCGCTTTAGCCTGCGTGTCGGCGCAAACAGCTCGGAAGCTGCTCTGAAGTCGAGCGCTTCAGAGTCGAGTTCCGGCAATGGCTGCTCATCGAAGCTTT
>CAYNXT010000167.1:0-3780 GCA_964401235.1 uncultured Planctomycetales bacterium | reverse complement strand
CAGCGATACAGAGGAAGGCGAACCAATCTCCAAAGCGTAAATAGAGCGTTTGGCTGCTTCTTACTGGAAGTGCGCAGGTCTGCGTCCCCGCTACGAAGAGCTCCTGACCGGCAGCATCATGCACTGAATCAATCCATCGCCCTGCCTGATCAATGCAGCCTGACCAGCCGGTGTTGGCGGCGCGCGCCACGGGCACGCGCAGCTCCACCGCGCGCAATGTCGAGGCTTGCGCGTGCTGGTAGGCAGCCGCAGTCGGACCGAACCAGGCATCGTTGGTGATGACCACCAGCAGGCGGGCCCCTTCACGGACAAACCGTCGAGCCAGCTCTGGGAAGATGTCCTCGAAGCAGACCAGGACACTAAACTGAAGCTCAGGGTTGGGGGTTCTGGGCTCAGACCCCTGACCCCTGACCCCTGAACCAAGATTAAAAACCGTATAGTGAGTGCCGGGAGCAAAATCTCCGATGGGCGGTAAGACGTTGCGAAGCCAGGGAATGAAGCGCTCAAATGGAATGAATTCGCCGAACGCAACCAGTCGAAGCTTGTCATAGCGCTGGCGTATTGCGCCCTCAGGTCCGATTAACACAGCGCTGTTCAATACCGAGACATTGCCCTGCGCAAAGCTCGGCACCGGCGCGCCGATGAGCAACGGCCGCTGCGCATGCTTCGCCAACGTGAAGACCCACTGAGTCAACTGTTCATCCGCATTGAAATATCCCGGGACCGAGGTTTCGGGCCAAACAATCAGATCGGGCTCACCTCTTGCTGCCTCACCGGTCAGTTTGGCATAGCGTTGCTGAATGTTGGTCCGATAGGCATCGTCCCATTTCTCCGACTGAGGAATGTTGCCCTGCACGACGCTTACCAGCACGCTGGGGCCGCTGGCAAATTGCGACTGGCGCTCCATGCCATAGACCATCGCGGCCCCCATCACGACCAGTCCGAGCATCCCAAGAGCCGCAATCTTGAGTCGGGGAAATTTTCCTCCCTGGAAGGAGTACAACACAGTCGCCAGGAGCACATTCACAGAGACGATCAGGAAGGACACCCCCCATACGCCGGTCACATCCGCAAACTGAATGATGGGCAGCCATGAACTCTGCGAATAGCCTAACAGATTCCATCCGAATCCAGACAAGAGGTGCGTTCGCGCATACTCCAGCGCCACCCATCCCGATGGGATAACGAAGTGGAGAGTGAAAAGTGGAAAGTTGAACGTACGGAGACGAGATACAAACCAGCCAAACAACCCGAAATAGAGGGCGAGGAAGGCGCAAAGGGTGACCCAGCCGAAAATCGTCACATAGGTCAGCCACCAGATGGAGCCGAGGAAAAACAGGAAACCCATGGTCCACGACCACCAAAACGCGCCGCGCCCTTTGACTTGACGCAGCAACAACAACCACGGCACCAGCGCAATCCACGCGCACCAGAACTGATTGAAACGCGGGAACGAAATAACGAGGAGGGCTGCGCTGAGGAGCGCGAGGACAAGCTGGATTAGACGAGAGGAAGAGCGAGGCGTCACGAGAATGCGCGTTGCCTACTTCCCATGGCATTTTTTATACTTCAAACCGCTGCCGCAGGGGCAGGGGTCGTTCCTGCCGATCTTCGGGCCTTGATGGACGACGGGCTGGGAAGACGTTCTGGGTTGGGGGTCGCCAACTTCAAGAGGCTCAGGAGGGGGGGCGGCGACCTGAGGGATAAACTTCGCAGCTTCCGACGCCTCAGGGTGCACTTCTTGCATCGGGGTCTTGGCAAAGACGCTCACGGGCCGAGCTTCCGCTACAGGCTGGACGCGCAGCAGCATCATGAGCGACTCTTCTTTAATGGAGGCAATCATATCCTGGAACATGCCGTAGGCTTCGCGCTGGTATTCGACAACCGGATCACGCTGGCCATACGCGCGCAACCCGATGCCCTCGCGCAGCGAATCCATCATGTAGAGGTGATCTTTCCACTTCGCATCCATCACTGACAAGAGCACCGTTCGCTCAAGCTGCCCCATGAGTTCTGGACCGATCGCCGCGCGCTTGGCCTCATAGGCGCGGCTAAACGCCTCCGCCATGCGCTCGCGCATGGCGTCCCGATCCCCGCTAAGCTCCTCATCGCTGAGCGACACCATGAACTGGCGGCTCACCGCCTCGCGCAACCCTTTCAGATCCCAAGCATCCGGCCGTAGCTCTTTCGAGGCAAACGTATCAAGCAGCGTGTCCACGACTTCCCCCATGACCTCGCGAATCAGGCCGGCAAGGTCCACCCCTTCGAGAATGCGTCGTCGCTGCTCGTAGATCACTTCGCGCTGCCGATTCATCGTGTTGTCATACTCAAGGAGCTGCTTGCGGATGTCAAAGTTGTGCCCCTCAACCCGCCGCTGCGCGGTCTCGATGGATTTGCTCACCATCGGATGCTCGATTGGCAACCCTTCTTCCCATTTAAACCACTTAAACTCCATGAGTTTAGCGAGGCGTTCCGAACCAAAGATGCGCATGAGATCATCCTCGAGCGAGAGAAAGAACCGCGAGGAGCCTGGATCGCCTTGGCGTCCTGAGCGACCGCGCAGCTGGTTGTCGATGCGGCGAGCCTCATGGCGCTCGGTGCCGAGGATATGCAGCCCTCCTGAAGCGACGACCTCGCGGCGCTCCTCTTCACAGAGCGCGCTGAACCGCTCGATAATGACATGGTGTTCTTCATCGGGGAGGGGAGCTTGACGCTTGGTTTCTTCCGCCCGAATGGCATCTTCAGCGAGGGCTTGGGCATTGCCGCCGAGCACAATATCGGTGCCGCGGCCGGCCATGTTGGTGGCAATGGTTACGGCGCTCTTGCGTCCGGCCTGAGCGACGATGTGGGCCTCGAGCTCATGGTATTTCGCGTTAAGAACGTTATGTCGCAGGCCGCTGCGAATGAGCGCGATAGCCTGCACCAGTCGCACGATCTCCTCCGCGCGGTAGACCAGCACCGACTTGGGAGCTTCACGCTTGAGTTGCTCGAGCCACGCGGTTGTTTGTGTGTCGGTAATCGCCGCGGGCCGCGAGCAGCCTTGCTCGAGTGCGCTGCGCAGCTCCTGGGGAATCGTCTCCTGCTTGAGCTCATTCAACACCCATCCGGCGATGGTGCCGAGGCGCTTGAGCATTGGCCCAGGCTCCTTGAGCATCTGCGAGAGATGCTCGGACTTCTCGATAGAGATCGTGCCAATGAGCATCGGCCGGCCTTGGCGGTGCAACTCCACGATTTCTTGCACGATGGCGACAAACTTTTCTTGGACGGTTTTATAGATCACGTCGGGATGGTTGGCACGAATCAACGGACGGTTGGTGGGAATGGTCACCACGTCGAGCTTGTAGATCATGGTAAACTCTTGCGCTTCGGTGGAGGCCGTGCCGGTCATGCCGGCAAGTTTTTCATACATGCGGAAATAGTTTTGAAAGGTCACCGACGCGAGCGTCTGGTTTTCTTGCCGAATCCGCACGTTTTCTTTCGCCTCAATCGCCTGATGCAACCCATCGCTCCAGCGCCGGCCAGGCATCAGGCGCCCGGTGAATTCATCCACGATGAGAATCTCGCCGTCCTTGACCATGTAGTCCACATCGCTCCGGTAGAGCTCGTGCGCTCGCAGCGCTTGGTGGATGTGGTGCACCACGCGCATGTTCATTTCATCGTAGAGATTCTCCACTCCCAGCAGCTCTTCGCAGTGCTTGATGCCGGGTTCGGTGAGGCTCACGGCGTGGTCCTTCTCATCGACCTCATAGTCGGTGCCCTTCACAAGTTTCTCGACAAGTT
>CAYNXT010000166.1:0-3785 GCA_964401235.1 uncultured Planctomycetales bacterium | reverse complement strand
CGTCAGGTTTGGCGGAAAATTTCCTGCGCTGGCGGTCGGATTGCCGCAGGGGTCGCTGGCAATCGAATCCGAGCAGTTGACGGATGGAGGGCTCAGGCTTACTGCGAAGGATTCTGAGGGTAAAAATTACCATATAATATATAGGATTGACTCAATTAATCCATTGTTATATATAGAGATAGATAGTATAAGTAGCCAAGGAGATTATGTTACCCTAACGAGTATGTGGGAGAGAGCTGACGGGCTTTCGCAACGAGGAAATCCCCTTGAGGTGTTTACGCTTTCCTCTTCGGAAACGGGTCGAGTGGACCGAAAACATTTCATCGGCCCGTGGAAGTCCGAACGGAATGTTCCACGTGGAACATCGATCCTGACGCTGAGCGAACGCTACTTCTGCCAGTCGCTGAAACCGGAAAGCGGACACCTGGACGCGAGACTGATCCCCTCTGACCAGAACCATATCAGGGTGGATTCAAGCTATGCGATGCCGGTCAAACTGAAGGTCTATTTCGGCGCCAGAGACTATTTTCGGCTGAAGGCGGCTGGGCTTGAGGAGGCGTTTCCAATAGGTGTCCTGGGACAGATTGGGCTGGTATTGCTTTTTGTGCTCAACGGACTCGCCACGCTCACGCATAACTACGGCGTCGCAGTGATCGTGTTTTCAGGAGTTATTACAGCCGTCACCGCCCCGTTCACGCTCATGAGCATCAGATCGATGAAAAAGATGCAGGCGCTCAAACCGAAGATCGATCGGATCATGTCCGAGCATAAGAATGATTCCAAGGAAGCGAATCAGCGCGTCTTCTCGCTCTACCGAGAGCACCGCGTCAGTCCCTTTGGGGGCTGCCTGCCGATGGTGTTGCAGATGCCGATCTTTATCGCCCTCTATCAGGCGATGTCGCACTTTATCGAATTGCGAGGGGCGCGGTTTCTCTGGGTCAGGGATCTCTCGCTGCCAGATCGCCTCGCACGGTTGCCGTTTTCAATCCCGGTGCTCGGACACGATGTAAACGTGCTCCCCATCATTATGGCTGCGGCTATGTATGTCCAAACCCGCATGAACCAGCCGGTCGGGTCTGGGCTGGAAGGCAATCCGACCGCCAAGATGTTATCGGGGCCGATGATGCCGATCCTCTTTTGTTTCATGTTCTACCAGATGCCTTCCGGCCTTGTGCTGTACTGGTTGACCAACAGCCTGCTGTCGCTCGCGCTGTATCGGCTGGCCAAGTAATCCACACGTTGTTCACACTGTGGAAAAACAAGAAAAGTGTTGACTCTGGCCTGGCATTGATCTAGAAATGTTCCACGTGGAACATTAGACAGACCAGCTTATCCGCATGGGAAGAACCATCGCCATCTGTAATCAAAAAGGCGGAGTTGGCAAGTCCACCACGGCGGTGAACGTGGCCTCCTATCTTGCGCTGGCAGGAAGACGCACGTTGCTCATCGATCTCGATCCGCAGGGCAACGCCACGACCGCCTGCGGCATTGACCGTGAGGAACTCTCCCACGATCTCTACGATGTCCTGATCGAGGGGGCGGATCCAAAGCTGGCGATCCAGAGGACCCAGGTGGAGCATTTCGACCTCTTGCCGTCGAGCATTGATCTGGCCGGCGCCGAACCAAAGCTCGCCGCAAACGACGGGAGAGAAACGGTGCTGCGGCGTATCTGCGGACCGCTTCGCAGCGAGTACGATTTTGTCTTGTTTGACTGCGCGCCATCATTGGGCCTCCTGACAGTGAATGCGCTGGTCGCCGCGGAGAGCACCATTATCCCTGTCCAGTGCGAGTACCTTGCGCTTGAGGGGCTTAACGCGTTGATGCGGACGATCGGGCTGATCAAACAGCACCTGAACCCGGAGCTTCGGGTGGGCGGGATTGTGTTAACCATGGCGGACTTCAGAGCAAACTTGGCGCGCGAAGTCGCCCAGGAGGTCCGCAGGTTCTTTAAGGACCAGGTGTTCGATACCTCCATTCCACGAAACATCCGGCTGGCCGAATCGCCAAGCTTTGGGAAGCCGATCTGTCTTTATGATCCCAATTCAACCGGCGCAGTAGCCTATCAGCTTCTTACGCAAGAGGTTATAGCAAAAGAAGTGGGTGGCGATCGATGACGAAGCGATTGGGACGCGGGCTTGAGGAGCTGATTCCATCGGCTCCGCAAGGGGGATCGAACTTCGTGATGCTGCGAACAGAGCAAATCCGGGCGGGACGGTTTCAGCCAAGAACGTCCATGAGCGAATCCGCGCTGGAGGAGCTGAAGGCGTCGATCAAGAGGTCCGGCGTGATCGAACCGGTGATCGTGCGGCCGGTCGCCCACGGGACGTATGAGCTCGTGGCCGGCGAGCGGCGCCTGCGGGCGTCCGAAGCGCTCGGCATCCGGGAGCTGCCGGCCATCATCAAGACGTTGTCCGACAAGGAAGCGCTGGAGTTGTCGCTGATCGAAAACGTGCAGCGGGAGAACCTCAATCCGATCGAGGAAGCCAAAGGGTACGCGCGGTTGATTGAGGAGTTCGGCTATACGCAGGAGCAGATCGCCGCCGCGGTGGGCAAGGATCGGGCCACGATCGCGAACCTCACGCGGGTGTTGACGCTGCCCGCCGAGATGCAGGACGGCGTGCGGGAGGGGACGATTTCGCTGGGGCATGCGAAGGTGCTCTTGAGCCTTGAGGATCGGGCAAAGCGCGAGGAACTGTTCCGCCGCGCGAAAGAGGGGCTGTCGGTTCGGCAGACCGAGATGCTCGCACAGACCGTGCTGCCCGTGCGCAAGCGCCGAGCCCGCCGGATCGATCCGCAGCTCAAGCCACTTGAAGATGAGCTGCGGCGGACGCTGGGGACCAAGGTGGCACTGGTCGCCCGGCGCAAGGGAGGCCGGATCATCATCGAGTATTTTTCCCACGACGATCTCGCCCGGATCCTCCAGACGCTTGGAGTCTCGACGTAGTCATGGCGAAGCAGGCGACGCTGGTGATCATAAAGCCGGACGCGATTAAACGCCGGTTGGCCGGCGAGGTCCTCTCGCGACTGGAGCCGTTGGGGCTTGAGATCATCGGGGCGAAGGTCGTGCGGGTGAGCCGCGAGCTGGCCGAGCAGCACTACGCGCACATCCGGACGAAGCCCTTCTTCGAGGAAACCGTCAACCATTTGCGCGGCACGCTGCACGACGTGCCCTTCGTGCTGGCATTCGTCTACTGGGGTGAAGAGGCCATTGGGCGGGTTCGAGAGGCAACCGGGGCAACCAACCCCGACAAGGCCGAACCGACAACGATTCGTGGCGCGCTCGGACGCAACCTCGCCTCGGGGCTGATGGAGAATGTGCTCCACGCCTCCTCCGACGCGAAGGAGGCCGAGTGCGAAATCCGTCTCTGGTTCAAGGCGGAGGAGCTTCTGCTCGATCCCTACGTTCCCTCGCGGGCGGTGGTTCGATGAGCGCAAGACGCCCGGTGCAGAGCATGACCGGCTACGGTCGAGCGGCGCGCCAGACGGCGCTGGGCACCGTGACGGTTGAGTTGCGCAGCACCAATCACCGCTATCTCGAGATCGACGCGCGGCTGCCCAACGGGCTCTCGGCATTGCAGGAGCGGCTGGCCGCCCTCGTTCGCGAGGCCGTCCGTCGAGGGCGCGTGGAAGCGACGGTTGCCATCCACTCGCCGCGGTGGGGCGGCCGGCGCATCGCCTTCGACGAAGAGCTCCTGGCGCGATATCACGCGGCGCTGGTGGAGCTCAAAGGCCGCTTCGGGCTCAAGGGGCCGGTGACCCTCGACCACGTGCTGGGGCTGCCCCAG
>CAYNXT010000165.1:0-3813 GCA_964401235.1 uncultured Planctomycetales bacterium | reverse complement strand
TCATTCGCGCTGATTGCCGTGTTGCGGTCAGTCCCAGTACCCGGCGTTGTCGTGCTGGCACCATCGGCGTCCAAGATGCCAGGAAGCAGGCTGCTTCCAAGCACGAGTCCACGCCCCCACTGAATCGGTTGCGTTCCAACCTTGACCGTCAACGGCGAGTAAAACAATTCCTTGAGGGAGATATACGCCTGGCTGATATCGAAGTCGCCAGTCGCGCTGCCGTCCTGGGTCCAATCCCGCTCATTGGCAAGGCGGACAAACGCGGAGACGTTCTCGGTCAGGTCGGCGCCGATGTTGATGCCGGTGGTGGTCATCAAAAAGTCATCGTCGTCATCGAGTGGTGTAGTGCCGGTCTCTCCATGGCGTAAGTCGAGGTTCTCGCGGTGGAAGGCGCGAACCGTGATGTCCCCACCCACCCGGACGTTCTGAACTTCCGCAAAGACCGGCAGGCTGGCCGCAAACACTGCTAGAGCCACAGCCCCCAGAAGGACTGCGCCATGACGCGTAGCCTTCGACATCCACTCCCCTCCTTGTTGACGTGCCCCACACCACCCCATATGCATGGATGCGCGTACTTGGTCGTTACTATAACGACCGCCGGAAAGTTCTGTCAAGCATTTTCTTAGGCAGGAGCAACAGGCGCTAAGCGGTTTTGGTCGTGCTCTCAGGCTGATGGGTGCTAACGCGCAAAAATGGCGTGGCAGGATAGAGCTTAAGCGAACTCTAACGCACGAGTGCGGATGATTAGTGCTTCGTTATAGCGCGGATAATAAAGGCGGAGGTCTGCGATCAACCGCTTCGCATCAATCTGCCCGTCTGAGAGAGCCACGCTCGTGTACGTCATGAGGGAGCCGGCTAGAGGAAACATCAATCGAGACACCGTCCCGATGTTCCCCATCGCAATAGTAACAAGGTTCTTCGGGCGGTGAGCCGCGGTGAACTGCAATAGCCTCAGCACATCGCTCTCATTCTTGGCAAGGGTGGCAATCTTAATGATGTCGGCTCCGAGCTTGCTAGCTTTACCTATGATCTGCCTCAACCCTGATTCCGACGGCGTACCGTTGAAATTGTGATGAGAGAGAATGACGGTGTTCTTATTCCGTCGCGCCGCAGCGACAACCGGCTTCAAAATCGTGGCACTCAGATCAATGTCAATCGCGTCAACGAGAGGTGAGATGTTCTGGTAGAGGTCAGCACGTTCGGCATCAGACAGTTTCACTTTTCCGCGCACTTCACCTTTTCCACGGATGGTGCCAATCAAGGGCATCTCGTGGCGCTTCAACACCTTCACCTCGTCAACGACGCTAGCTTGGGTTAATTGCCCCTCGAAAAGATCAACGCGGACCTCAAGGATGTCCACACCTTCACCGGCCGCTTGGGCAACGACTGGGGATTCCCCGATGACGCCAAGCACCACACGGGGCAACTTACCAAGTTTTACATCACCGATTTTTAGCATCAAAGACAGCTTCGCCTTTTCAGGGCATAGACGTCGGAACTGGGCACCAGGACATCAGTACCGAGGCAATATCTTGTGCTCATCGAGTCCTTTTGTCAAGAGGGTACCAGACCAGCAGGTTCTAGCTGCTCGAAGCGTCAGAGAGAGGCTAAAAGGGTCTGCGACGACGCCAGCCAGCAAGGCTTAGTAGGCCTGGGCCCAGCAGAAACAACGAGGAGGGTTCGGGGATCACTGGGCCGTTCATATCGCGGAGAATTTCATCTTGGGTCAATGCTCCCCGATAGATGCGCGGTTCATCGAGCAGGCCGCGGAAATTGGCGATGGGCAGCTGTTGGTGTTGACCAATCTGCAGTGGCTCGTCGTTACCAACCCACGGTTGTGAGTAGGGACTGCTGAAGACCTCCACCCCATTGTCGTAGAAGCGCATGGTCGTCTCATCATACGCCCACGTCGCGTAGTGCCACTCATTGAGTCCCACCGTGTGGGGCCCAAACCCTTCAAATCCACCTTGGCTAGCAGGGGTGTTCATCGCCCCGTAAAGCCTTCCATCCACCTGAAAATGGAGCTGATCTACCAAGTTGTTCCGATCGGTCTTGAAGAAAATGGTGATGAAATCAGGATAGCTGGATGGTTTGATCCAAGCGGACACCGTGAAGCCCCCGGGCAGCGAGTCAAGGCTGAGGCTGTGCGGCACGGTCACGCCACCACTCCCATCAAAGCTGAGACCAGCCCCGACTTTTCCCTCGGATCGTGTGGCTCCGGTTAACTCCCCGTGATTCCCGAAGCCTGACTGGTCAAAGACCGTTGTGCCTTCTGGTTCCTCGAAGTTCCAATAGCCCACCAAGATAGCTGCATCAGCGTAAGCCATGAGTAGGACAATGCTCGAAACCAAAACGGCCAGATGTGTGATAAGCCTATTCATGGGATTAAGAAAATGCCCCAGGGCCGAGTCGAACGGCCGACACGCGGTTTAGGAAACCGCTGCTCTTCCATGCTGAGCTACTGGGGCGCGAGTGCCGGCCGCTAGCGGGCCGCTACCGAGCGCCGCCTGCCCCGGCTGGAGCTGGAGGCGGGCCGGCGCCTGCGCCTCTGGCGGCGCTTGGGCGAGCTGCCCACGCGCGCCTGCGGTTTGCGGAGTGCGGCGGCCTGCTGCAGGGCTGGTTGGGATGCGGGGGCACCTTGCTGTTCGGCCTGTTCCTGCTGGGCGATGAGTGCCCGCAGCTTGCGCATGGCGACGACCTCGATCTGGCGGACGCGCTCGCGCGTGATGTCGAAGTGCTTCGCGGTTTCGCCGAGCGTGCGGCTGATGCCATCCTCCAGGCCGTAGCGCAGGACGATGACGCGCTGCTCGCGCTCGCTGAGGTGCTTCAGGAGGGCGTCGATGCGCTCATGCTGGAGGAACCGCGCGATGTCCTCCTGCGGGGAGGGGATGGATTCGTCCTCCAGCAGGTCGATCATCTCGGTTTCGCCCTCATCCCCCACCGGGGTTTCGAGCGACGTCGTTTGGGAGGTCGTCACCAGCTCCTGCAGCCGCTCGATGCGCTCGGCCGACAGCTGCATGCGCCGGGCGATCTCCTGGGAGGTCGGCTTGCGGCCCAGCTTCTGGGTGAGCGCTTCCGTGACGCGCTTGAACTTGGACGTCAGCTCCGTCATGTAGACCGGGATGCGCACGGTTTTGCCCTGGTTGGCGATCGCGCGCGTGATGTACTGGCGGATCCACCACGCCCCGTAGGTGGAGAAGCGGTAGCCTTTCGTGGGGTTGTACTTGGTGACCCCCTTCATGAGGCCGAGGTTCCCTTCCTCGATGAGGTCCATGAGGGGCACCCCGAGGTGGCTGTAGCGCTTGGCGATGTTGATGACGAGCCGCAGGTTGGCCAGCGTCATCTGGCGCTTGGCTTTGGCGTCGCCCCGCTGGATCTTCTTGGCGAGGTCGATCTCCTGCTGGGCGGTCAGCAGGGCGATTGGCTTGATGTCCTTGAGGTACGCGCGGATCGAATCGCTCAGGACGTCTTCTCCTTGAGTGCGGCCTGGGCCGCGGCGAGGCGGGCCACCGGCACTCGGTACGGCGAGCAGGACACGTAGTCCAGCCCGATCCGGTGGCAGAACTCCACGGAGGACGGCTCGCCGCCGTGCTCCCCGCAGATGCCAACTTTAAGCTGCTTGCGGGTCGCCCGGCCCTTCTGCACGGCGAGCCGCATGAGTACCCCCACCCCATCCTGGTCGAGCTTCATGAACGGGTCGGCCGGCAGGATCTCGGTCTCGAGGTAGTGCGGCAGGATTTTGCCGATGTCGTCGCGGGAGAACCCGAACGTCATCTGCGTCAGGTCGTTCGTGCCGAAGCTGAAGAACTCCGC
>CAYNXT010000164.1:0-3815 GCA_964401235.1 uncultured Planctomycetales bacterium | reverse complement strand
CAGCAAAAGGTTTCGAAAAGCCTCTGAGCTCGTGGATCCCAAGAATACAAAATCATTAGATAGGGCGGTGGCGGTGCGTCAGCAGTTTCCTCCGGTGAAGTTTGATGAGACAGTGGAAATTTCCGCCTCGCTCAACATCGATCCAAAAAAAACCGACCAGGTGGTGCGCGGCACGGTGACCCTGCCGCATGGGACGGGCAGAGTCCGGCGCGTCCTGGTGTTTTGCAAGGGAGAAAAGGAAATTCAGGCCCGGAATGCCGGAGCCGATCATATCGGCGGAGCCGACCTGATTGCGAAAATTCTCGACGGGTGGATGGAGTTCGATGTCGTCGTCGCCACGCCGGACATGATGCGCGAAGTCTCGAAATTAGGCAAGCTACTTGGTCCGCGCGGCCTCATGCCCAGTCCCAAGGCCGGCACGGTCACGGAGGATGTGGCCAAGGCCGTTCAGGACGTCAAGAAAGGCAAGATCGAATTCAAGATGGACAAGCTCGCCAACATCCACTTTGTCATCGGCAAACGGTCCTTTCAAGCTCGGCAGTTGGTGGAGAATGGCCGTGTCGCCATGGACGCGATGGTGCGCGCCAAGCCCTCGACGGTGAAGGGCAAGCTCCTGCGCCGGCTGAGCCTTTCGAGCACCATGAGCCCCGGAGTCTCATTGCAGACCGAGGGATTGGAACTCACTGACACGCAGGCCGAGGATTAAGCGATGGCGACGGCGGGTCGGTTGGTCAAAGCAAGCCTCCTCAGCGAGCTCTCCGCGACGCTCGCAGAGCGCCCCAACTTTTTTGTCACATCCGTCAACCGGCTTCCGGCGTCGGAAGCGAATGCGTTGCGCCAAAAGCTGTTTGCCTCGCGCGCGCACATGATGATGGTCCAGCGGCGGCTGGGACTGCGAGCTATCGAGTCGTTGAACATTGCCGGATTGAATGACCTCTTCGAAGGCTCGATTGTGCTCGTCCTGCCTGGTGAAGATGCCCTGCCGACCGCCAAGCTGATCGTGGAATTTATCAAAACTCATGAGGGGCAATTGGCGGTGCGGGGCGGCATTCTGGATGGGCAGCTTCTCGATCCCAAGCGCGTGGAAGAGTTGGCCAGCCTGCCCCCGAAGCCTATGCTGCTAGCTCAGGTGGTGGCCACCCTCGAATCCCCTCTTGCCGATGTGATCTTTACGCTCGAGCGGCTGATTGGAGACATTGCCTGGTTGGCGGAACAGGCGGCGGAGAAGAAGCCGGCGGCTCCAGCGACAACACAAGCACAAGAAGGAGGAACCTGACATGGTGGAGCAGTTAGCGAAACGAGTGGAAGAAGCGCTGAAGTTGACCGAGGAGATGACGGCGCTCGAACTGGCCAACTATGCGAAGGCGATGCGCGAGAAGTTCGGCATCACCGCAACTCCAATGGCTATGGCAGCCGGTCCTGCTGCCGGGGGAGCGGCCGGCGGTGCTGCTGCCGCTGAGGAGCAGACCAGCTTTGACATCGTGCTGACCGGGGCTGGAACCAATAAGATTCAGGTGATCAAGGAAATCCGGGCGATTACCAGCCTGGGCTTGAAAGAGGCCAAGGATCTGGTTGAGTCCGCGCCAAAGCCCGTCAAGACTGGCGTGAAGAAAGAGGAAGCGGAAGAGATCAAGAAGAAGCTGGAAGCGGCGGGAGCTACCGTTGAGTTGAAGTAACCTTCACAAAGGATTGCGATGACACGGGTCGTCAGCTTTGCCAAGCTTACCGAAGGACTTTCACCTCCAGATCTGGTGGAAGTGCAAAAACGTTCGTACTGGGACTTTCTTCAGTTAGAGACGCCCAGAAATAAGCGGCAAAATGCCGGGCTCCAATCAGCGTTCTTGGAAACCTTTCCGATTGAAAGCTCCGATCGCACCTATCGGTTGGAGTTCATCCATTACAGCTTGGGCAAGCCCAAGTATTCGGTGACGGAATGTTTGCGCAATGGCCTCAGCTACGCCGCGTCCCTGAAAGTGAAACTGCGCCTCGTCGGCCCGAAGGAGACCAAAGAGCAAGAGGTCTATTTTGGCGAGATTCCGCTGATGACCGAAACCGGCACGTTTGTCATCAACGGCGATGAGCGCGTCGTGGTCAGCCAGTTGCATCGCTCGCCAGGGGTCACCTTTGAAGTGACGGTCCATGCGACCGGCAAGCGCCTGTTCTCCGCGCGTCTTATTCCTTACCGCGGCGCGTGGGTGGAGCTTGATTTTGACATGGCGGATGTGTTGTACGTGTCCATCGACCGCCGCCGCAAGATGGTCGGGACGATCCTGTTGCGCGCGCTGGGATTTTCTTCGGATGAAGATATTCTCCATGCGTTCGGCAAGACGGAAACCGTCAGTTTCACCGATCCCTCGGATCTGAAACCCCTGATCGGGAGTTTCGTCGGCGAGCGCATTCTGGATGGCTCGACCGGGCGCATCGTGCTGCGAGCCGGCACCAAAATTACCGACGAGTGGCTCGATACTATTTGGCAAAGCGGCAAGCGGGAACTGAAGCTTGTCAGTGAGGCGCCGGCGGAAATCCTCAAGACGCTTGAGAAAGACCACACGACCAGCCGAGAAGAAGCCCTCCTAGAAATTTTCCGTCGCCTGCGTCCTGGTGACTTGGTAAATCTCCCCTCGGCAGAGACGCTGATGCAGCGGTTGTTCCTTGACCCTCGCCGCTACGATTTGGGCCGCGTCGGCCGCTTCGTGTTGAATCGTAAACTCGGTATGAGTGAGGGGTTGGAATCGCGACTCCTCAGCGGCCAGAGCGTGATTCAAGTCATTAAGTACTTGCTCGCCCTGCGGCGCGGGGAAGGGGAAATTGACGACATCGACCACCTCGGGAATCGCCGTGTGCGCTCCGTTGGTGAGCTGGTCTACCATCAGTTCCGCGTCGGGCTCGAGCGCTTGGAGCGGACGATTCGTGAGCGCATGACGATTTATGATCTTGAAAAGGTCATGCCCCATTCACTGGTGAACTTTAAGCTGGTGGCCTCGGTGGTGAGAGACTTCTTCGCGCGCTCCCAGCTCTCACAATTCATGGATCAGACCAATCCGCTGGCTGAATTAACGCATAAGCGCCGACTCTCCGCGCTGGGGCCGGGGGGATTGTCTCGCGAGCGCGCCGGATTCGAAGTCCGCGACGTGCACCCGTCGCACTACGGGCGCATCTGTCCCATTGAAACGCCGGAAGGGCCGAATATCGGACTCATTTCCAGCCTCACCGTGTTTGCTCGAATCAACGAGCACGGCTTCATCGAGACGCCGTACCGCAAACTCGAGCATGGCGTCGTGACCAACCAAGTCGACTATCTCACGGCGGATCTTGAAGATCGCTTCGCCATTGCCCAAGCCAGCAGCCCTCTGACCAAAGGCAATCGGTTCGAGGAGGAAATGGTGAGCTGCCGCTACCGCGGCAATATCATGCGGCTGCCCCCCTCGCAAGTGCATTACATGGATGTCTCGCCCAACCAAACGGTCAGCATCGCCGCGGCCCTGATTCCATTCCTCGAGCACGATGATGCCAATCGCGCGCTCATGGGATCCAATATGCAGCGCCAGGCCGTTCCGCTGATGGCGCCTGTCGCCCCCCTGGTCGTGACCGGGATTGAGCGACGAGTTGCGGTCGACTCGGGCGCGTGCGTGGTGGCCAAGGAAGATGGGGTCGTGAGCCAAGCGGATGCCCAACGAATCATCATCGGCCGCCACACCTACGAACTCAAAAAGTTTCAGCGCTCAAACGCCAACACCTGCCTCAACCAGCGGCCCGTGGTCCGACCGGGCGAGAAGGTCAAGGCGGGCCAAGTGATTGCCGATGGTCCGGCCACG
>CAYNXT010000163.1:0-3824 GCA_964401235.1 uncultured Planctomycetales bacterium | reverse complement strand
GCCCGCGTCGAGCGCGTGTTCAATTCGATGCTCCATTACGTGGAACTCCGCATCGAAGACTACAAACTGACCAGCCGGTCGCTCCTGCTGAACTCGAAGTTGTTCGGCGTCAAGAATGACGAGGTTGTGCGACGACTGACCAATCGGTACCACCTGTTTGCCGAAACCGACTCGCTCATCGTTGAAATCCCCCCCATCGGCGAAGACGGAAAACCGCAGAATGACAAGCCGCGAGTAAAGTTCGGCCCGCGCAGCGTTGACTGGGAGCGCAAGCGCATCAAGGACAGATTCATCATTGAGGCGGGCGATTTTGGGCTGATCATCCTGCGCAAAGACGTGAACGACTTCGAGAAGGAGATCAAAGTTCTCAAGGCGAAGATCGAAGCCTATAAGTCAGCGGTGCAGGACGAGATCATAAAGCGTACCGACGCGATTGTGGAGGAGTTGCTCACTGCACTGCAGGCGAGCCTCAAAGCCAACCCCCCCGACCATTGGCAAAAGAGGTTTACCACCAATTCGCCCACGGACGCCGACATCAAACGGCTTTTTGAGGAGGAGGTACGCGCCGAAGTCAAACGGGTGAAGACGGATTTCAACCCGCGAATCTTCTACGCTTACAAGGACGTCACCTATCAGACATTCCAAGACGAGAAGTTCCGCAAGCTGATGGAGGAGCGCTTCGGCAAAGACGCGATTGACCGCATCTTCTCCGAGTACGACGCCGCTCCTGAACAGAAGGGGAAACAGCCCGCATGATTCCAGATCGGGTGCTGGCGCGGCACTACAGCTTCACCGAGGAGGAACTGGACTTCATTATCCACCACGACATCAAGTATCGCATGGGTCGCGACACCGAAAGCGACGCCGAAGGCGAGGACGAATGAGCACGCCCACGCCCGTCACCCTGACGCCAGCGGACACGGCCTGGCCGGCGAGCCTGGCCGAACGGATGGGCAGTGCCGCTCCGACTGCGCTGCAGGCAGTCGGCCCCGTGGCGTTCCTGGCCGGACGCAAGACCGCGCTCTTTTGCTCGGCCCGCACGCCCGGCGACGCAATCCTGCGCGCCCACGACACCGCGCGGCGCCTGCGCAATGAGGGCGCCACGGTCATCAGCGGCTTTCACTCGCCCATCGAGAAGGAGTGCCTGCGCATCCTCCTGCGCGGCGAGCAGCCTATCATCCTCTGCCCGGCCCGAGCCATCGTGGGAATGCGCATCCCGGCAGCGTGCCGCACCGCCTTCGACGTTGGCCGCCTGCTCTTGCTCTCGCCCTTCATCGCATCGCCCACGCGCGTCACCAGGGACGCGGCGCTTCGCCGCAACGAGGTGGTCGCCGCTCTCGCGGATCAGGTCTTCATGGCGCACATCGCTTCCGGCAGCCGGACCGCCCACATGGCGGACATGCTCACGCGGTGGGGCGTGCCGTTCTTGTGCCCACCATGACCGTGGGTGCGCTGTCCACGCCCCGGAGACGCTGGTAGCGCCTGCCGGTGGACGACGCGCCGCGCCGCCGCGGCACGCTGTGGTCTGCTGCTTCCCCTAGCCCATCGCTCTGGCGAGCGGGGATGGGATGCCCTCCAGCGGTGTCTGCCAGCAGCGGAAGCAGTCGAAACACACCCGTAACCCGGAGACCGGGGAGCGATGCTCATGCCAGGGGTTGTCACAGGCGGGTGCTGCAGTTTTTTCCTCGGCAACGCTTGTTAATTCTTCTTGTTCCTCTGGATCTTGTTTGTGGCCATCTGGTGCCCCAGGGTGGGGCACCACGTGACCCCTGTCCGGGGGGGGTAGGGCATCTGGTGCCCCACCCCCTGCAGCAGGTGCCCCACCCTGCTGGAGACGTCTGCGGCGCAGCGCCTCCGTCTGGGTCGGATCGTCAATCGTGTACAGATTGGAGGTGTGATCGCCGTCGGCCGTATAGCGCGGCGCCATGGTAATCAGGCCGAGGCGCGCCAGGAGGTGCAGATATTTCTTGACACAGTTTTTGCTCAGGCGGAGTGTCATGGCAATGGTGGCCACGCTCGGCCAACACTGCCCCGTGGTGCGGTCGGCATAGCGTTGCAACACGGCGTAGACGGCGACGCCTATGGCGCCCATCTCGGCGGCGTAGGCGTCGATGATGCAGTTGTCGAGGCGGAAGGTATGGGGGCGGAGGGGGATGACCTGTGCCATGGCACGTTCTCCTTTGGCATCAGGTCGGAGATGTGGTACAGTCACGCGTGGTGCCGAACCAACACGTGTCAGGACCTCTGGGACCTGATGCGGGGTGATGGCCCAGAGCGGCGATTGTCACGTCACACGCTCTGGGCCGTTTGCTTTTTTAGGGCCTGCCTTTCTATAGCACACCCGTCCTGGCCAGACAAGCCTCAGCCGTCCTGCTCCACCGCGTGGCTCCCCCTGACGGTGGGTGGGCACGGTGCGCACAGTGCGGCTCCGTAGGGCTGCGTTCCGATGCTGCCGCCGATCCTACAAGCGACGCTCTAGCAAATTACGTTGATCGTTTTTGATTACATGCACAGGAATACTCTGCCAGTTAAATCTTTCGAAAAACCACAAAATATTTTCTAAGGCGAGATCGCTCGCTTGTGCTAGTAATGTCTCCAAGGATACTGTCTTAGGAGGATAAGGGAGATCATCTAGTTTACAGGTGTAGTTCTCAAGGAGCGGTGCACGCATGTGACCAGTCACAACAAGGACACGCTCTTTCATTCCATGTAACTCGACCGTTATAGAGAGATCACTCCTGAAGATTTCCTTGGCAGCGAGACGGGCGGCAAATTCATAAATCTCGGTCACACGATAGACAGTACTGAGTATACTCAACACCTTTTCTGGAAGAGGGCGATTCCTGTCCCAACTTTGAATTTGGAGCTGGTCTAGATCAATCCAGTCTTCCGTACAATTAAAGAGGTGTGCAAACTGTCCGCTTTGGTAAAAACGCCAGTATTCCAAGATTGGTATCCACACCATTGACTCTGTAGAGGATTCTATCCAATCGACCCCTTTGGATAGGCCTTGTCCCAAGCGAGGAAGGTGTGGGTAATCCCATCCTCTCAGAGATACTTTCGATTCCTCAATAAGCCGGTGGCACTCATCAAGGGAAGGAATCAAGTGTTGGTTAAATTGTGTAGGTCTAATTATGACATACCAGTATCCGCGCGATTTTATCTTGTCTATGAGCGGCGTTGCCATTAGAAAACTCCATGAATTTGGTCTGTAAAATCTTGCTCATCTGTGGGGGTGGTCGTCCCGGGCAACTGGATACCTGCTGCATTTGAACGTCGGAGAAATGCCTTCAGTTCTTTATCTGCTGCCATAGCAATGATTTCTCGCATTTCTGCACTACTAGGAACTTCAGCACTTTCCGGAACTCGGCGCGTCCTAGTATAAAGCTTCCCCCCGCTTAAAATAGCACCATAGGGCTTACGACAAATAACCGGCGTTTCCTCAAATTCATAAACTCTGATCCAAACATACTTTTTCCCTGAATTATCCTCTTCTTTCATTAGATCAAATCGTGCATAAGGGTCTGCATACTCAGCTACAGCCCTTCCGATATGATCAGAAGTATAAGAGTCGAGATGATCCTGTTCCATTCCTCTGGAGATATACGTGTCATCTGCCTGTTTTTCCATTCCAATAATGATGTCGCCACCATCACGAATGTTACTCATAGCTAGGACAGATTTTATGATTTTCGCTCGGAATTCTTTGTCAGACCAACTCGTAGACTGCTTGTATTCGATGTTACGCTGTTCTTTTCCTATTGCAATTAACTGTAAGAAAATCTGGTCAGGCATAGGGCGTTTCCTTATCATGCCAAAGGCCT
>CAYNXT010000162.1:0-3825 GCA_964401235.1 uncultured Planctomycetales bacterium | reverse complement strand
GTTGAACCCGCACGCCTTTCGGCAATAGGCCCTCAACCTATCGTGTCTGCCAGTTCCACCATCCCTGCATGACTAGTTCGGAACGCGGAGTGCGGAATGCGGAATGACATGGCTCTTGCGCGGGGTCTTGAACGAGCCGGTCACAGCACCTTCTGAAGCCGAGGAGACCAGGAGCGCGTACTTGGCCATCACCCCGGTCGTGTAGCGAGGTGCGAGCGGCCGCCAGCGCGCGCGGCGTCGAGCCAGCTCTGCTGCCGAGAGCACCGCATCAAGCCGGCGCCGATTGACATCAAATGTCACCACATCGCCGTCTTTGAGCAAGGCGATCGGCCCGCCGACCGCCGCCTCGGGTGCCACATGGCCCGCCATCAGCCCGCGGGTCGCTCCGGAGAATCGTCCGTCGGTCAACAGCGCCACGGATACGCCGAGCCCCTGCCCGACGATGGCCGCAGTCACCGCCAGCATCTCGCGCATGCCCGGCCCGCCCTTCGGCCCTTCGTAGCGGACGACGATCACATCGCCCGCCTTGATCCGGCGCTGCTGGATCGCGCGAAACGCGTCTTCTTCACAGTTGAAGACCTTCGCGCGGCCGCGATACCGCACGGGCTCGTGACCGGTGATTTTCACCACGCACCCGTCAGGTGCCAGGTTGCCATGCAGAATCACGAGGCCGCCGGTCCGTTGCAACGGTTTGGTTGCCGGACGCACCACCAGTTGACCAGGCGTCTCGGCGGCGTGTCTGGCTTCCTCGCCGATGGTTCGACCAGTCACCGTCATCGCCCCTGGATGGAGTCGCCGCGCCTCGAGCAATCGTCTCGCCACCAGCGCCACACCACCCGCATGGTAGAGATCGGTCGCGACAAACCGGCCCCAGGGTTTGAGGTCGGCGAGCAGCGGCGTGCGCGCGCTGATCCGGTCAAAATCATCGATCGCCAGCGGCACACCGGCCTCGCGCGCAATCGCCAACAAATGCAGCACGCTGTTGGTCGAGCCGCCTGTCGCGGCCACCGCAGCGATCGCGTTTTCCAATGCCTGACGGGTGACAATGCGGCTGGGGCGGAGGTTACGGCGCAGCACCTCCATCACGAGTTTGCCCGCGTCAAACGCCGCCCGGTCCTTCAGCGGATCCATCGCCGGCACGCTCGCACTCCCCATGGGCGAAAGCCCGAGCACCTCGATGGCCATCGCCATGGTATTCGCGGTAAACTGCCCGCCGCACGCGCCCGGCCCGGGACAGGCCTGGTTTTCCAGCCGATGCAGATCGCGCGTGGTCATCTTCCCTGCGGCGCACGAGCCCACACCCTCGAACACGTCCTGGATCGTCACGGACTTGCCGTTGAACTTTCCCGGAGCGATCGAGCCGCCGTAGAGCATGAGCGACGGCAGATTGAGCCGGATGAGCGCCATCACGGTGCCGGGGATCGTTTTGTCGCATCCCGAGAGCGCCACCACCCCGTCAAACAGATGTCCGCGCACCACGAGCTCAATGGAGTCGGCTATCACCTCGCGGCTGATGAGCGAGGCCTTCATGCCTTCGGTGCCCATGGCGATGCCGTCGGAGACCGCGATGGTGTTGAACTCAATCGGCGTGCCGCCGGCCGCGCGCACGCCTTCTTTGACGCGCTCCGCGAGCCGCCGCAGGTGAAAGTTGCACGGCATCACCTCGATCCACGTGTTGGCGATGGCGATGAGCGGACGCTTCAGATCCTCATCGGTCAGCCCGATGGCTTTGAGCATCGCGCGCGCCGGCGCCCGGTCGATGCCATCCAGCAATACCTTGCTATGGCTTCTAAGGTCTCTTTTCATTCCGCATTCCGCACTCCGCATTTTCTTAATAGTCGATTCCTTGTTGTGCGGGGATCTTCTTCTGCCACGGGTGCTTGATCTCCCGCATCTCCGTGACAAGGTCCGCGTGATCCACGATCGCCTGCGGGGCGCTGCGCCCGGTCAGAATCAGATGCAGCGATGGCGGCTTGGCGGCCAAGAGGTCCAACACCTCTTGCAGGGTCACGAGCTGCACCCCGGCGTAGTCGATGGCGTAGATCAGCTCATCCAGCACGATGAGATCGTACGCCCCTGAGGTGATCTTCTCTTTGGCGATCCGCAGCGCCTCTTTCGCCGCCTCTACGTGCTCCTCAAACGGCTTCTTGTCTCCCATATACTTCACGAACCCCTTGCCCAGCTGGAGCACTTCAAGCTGGGGTGCTAGGCGCTTGCCCATCTCGACTTCGCCGAAGACGACCGGCCAGTCACCCTTGAAAAACTGGATCACGAGCACGCGCCAGCCGTGGCCGAGTGCGCGCAGCGCAGCACCCAGCGCCGCCGAGGTTTTCCCCTTGCCGGTCCCGGTGTAGACAATGACCAACCCCCGTCGGGTGGTACCCCTGGGTGTGGTTTGGAACGCTGCCTCCGACGATGACGAGGGGGTCGTTCGAGACATTGAAAGTAGCGTCAGTCTAACAAACGCTCGTTAGAGTGTCAACGGAACCCAGGTTAGTTGGCGGGAAAGGGCTGGTGGGCAATTCGCCAGCGGACTGCTGGATCATCGATGATCTCTTGTATAAATTTCTTCCATTCCGCTTCGAGTTCTTCCTGCTGACCAAAAACGTCCCAGAACGTCTTCTTCGGATAACCCTCCCCTTGCAATAAGTCACAATAGATGCGGACGTCGTCGCGTGACGCGATGATCGCTCTATCGACCAAAAAACTCACGAGTGACCAAGCGTGTGGATAGAATGACTCGCGATTCGATGTCTCCAGCTTGATCAACTCAGCTAAGGGTATCAACGCTTTCTCTCCCAAAGCTGTCTCAAGCGTCTGCTTCCACCATTTTCCGTGCTCTGAAAAATATGCGCCTCCTCGCACTCTCATCAGGACATACTCCGCCAGACCTTCATCGAGCCACCGAGGCACCTCGCGTTGGAACGCTTGCCAGAGGCACGCATGAGAAAACTCATGTGCGAGCGTCTTCATGTTCGCACCAGGGTTGAACAGAAAGATAATTTCGTCGCGGGAGGCTAAGAACATCCCCCTGTAGCTTGCAAAGAATTCATCATAAGGACTGAGTGAGGAAGTGTACGCTGAGTACTCGCTGGCACGCGCGAAGACTTGTAGTCTCAACTTGTCAGACCCAAGGAACTCTTCCTTCGGGAGATTGGTAACGTGGCTGAGAATCTCTCCGGTCGCTTCGAATAAGCTGTCAATTTCCTCAAGGAGCTTCTTCTTGAGCTCAGCCGGCACATTTGTTTTCAGAATAAAATATTTCGTTTCGACCGCCTGAGAGTTTACCCACGTTTCTTGAGTCTGCTCGACGAACTGCTCTTTCTCCTCTAGCTCGGCGATGCGCTCCTGAGCCCACGCATCTTGTGGGTCGCGTTCCAAGAGACTGGCATAGATGGCCCTCGCCTTTTCCCACTCGTTCAATACCTCATAGAACCATCCAAGCCACGCTTGGGCGCTCCCATCTGCAGGGTTAGCTGCGACTCGTTCTTCAATTGTTCGGACAACTGTTCGAACAGCTCGTTCAAGATATTCCGCATCGTACGTCTCTTTGGCGACATCATCCTCTTTCTGCTGAGTTCCTGTTGGCCGGATCATCCGCTCCGCCAACTCTTGATAACGCTTTGCAGGTCGATACTCGGGGCTCAATGCGAGGCTTTTCGAGAACGCCTCCGAAGCCTTCTGATACTCTTCCTGTTCAAAATAGGCCTGGCCCAAACTTGAGTAATTCATAGCGTCTTCAGGACTGAGTTCAATGGTCCGCTGCAGATACTGGATGGCGCGGTCGACAGACCCGAAGCGGGATTCAACGGCGCTTAACCAGGC
>CAYNXT010000161.1:0-3842 GCA_964401235.1 uncultured Planctomycetales bacterium | reverse complement strand
TTCTGTGGTGTCATCATTTCTAGTGAGCCCTTTCCAAGATATTGAGGCTTTGTTCAATCGCCTCCTGCTTATTGCCAGGGAGTTCTTGTTCGCGTATCGCCGTCATGGGTGCGGCGGCAAGCTGCTCAACCGGCTCTTCTTCCAGGATGCGAGGTGTGAGAAACACAATCAGTTCGGTTGCGACGTTGTTGGTCTCCGAATTCTTAAACGCTTCGCCGAGAAACGGAATCCCAGAGAGCACCGGCACCTTCTGTAGCGACTTCTCTTCGGTGCGGTCAATCAGCCCTCCGATGACGAGGGTCTGACCGCTGCGCACCCGGACGACCGAGCGGGTGCTGCGAGTTTTCGGATCCACCACGGTTCCGCCAATTGAGGTCGGCGGGGTAATCACCGAGGCCACAACTTTTGTCACAGAAGGCTCAACCAGCAAGGTGATGTAGTTGCCTTCGTTCACCTGTGGGGTCACCGACAAGATGACACCGGTAGTCGTTCGCTCAGGGGTTGCGGTAGTTGTCGCGGTCTGCTGGCCGGTTGTCGTGAGAAATCCGGTAGCCTGATCGACGGTCAATCGAATCACCGCGCTTTCGTTATCGAGTGTCAAAATCTTTGGACGCGCCAGCACTTTCGTATCGGTGTCTTTCTCTAGCGCTTGCAACACCGCATCGGCATCGCCGGTGTTGAGCGTCCCTAAGGTAATACTCGTTGCCGCGCTCGATTTTTCACCAAAGAGTGTAGACCAGGGTGCGCGGGTAGTTCGGCTGGCAGGATTGAACGTAAACAGGTTGCCTTCAGATCCCGTACCCCACTCCACGCCTAAATCTTTCAACTTGCTCAGTGAAGTCTCCAGCACCTCAGCGTCTACCATGATTTGCGGCGTCCTCACATCAAGTGCTACCAGGGCGGCTTCAAGCCGTGGGAAGTTCTGCGCCACATCGGTGATGACCAGACGGTTGGTGCGGCCATCGACCACCACTTCCCCGTTCTTGGTTAAGAGCTTCTTGACGATGGCATCAATGCCGATGTCTTCAAGTTGTTGTCCGCTCTGCCCGCCTCCAATTCCTCCGCCTAATCCCCCGCCACCGCTAAGACCCCCCCCTCGCCCACCTCCGCGACCTCCTGAGCCTCCTTGATTATCGATCTCTTCAAGCCCCCGAAACGCTTCAAACGGGGTGATGGCATTAAAGGCGGCCGAGGCTCGAGCCAAGATCGACTTGGACACCCTTGCGTATTTAAGCTGGTAGACGCGTGTAATGGTCGGAACCGTGCCATCGTCTTTGGGCTTGACGATGTAGATATCGCTGCCGGCGGGCAGTTCATAGGTGAGGTTTCCGGCCTGCAAAATTTGATCGAGCGCATCTAAGACCGTCACATCTTCAAGATAGAGCGTGATGTTCTTGTCCCCAATCTCTTCATTGGCAATCACATTGATGCCGGCTTGTTGGGAAAACGTCTTCAAGACATCCTTGATGTTGGCATCCTTAAAATCCATCGAGAGGCGCACCGGTTCATCCGGTGCCTCCGCTTCTAAGTCAACCTCCGACATCTCCATCATCTCTTCTTCGGGCTGAGCGCTCGTCAGCCCGGCATTCCACACCAGCAATCCACCCAACAACCCCAGGTGCAGCAGTGCGCGCACCGTCTTCATCCTCACCTCCGTCGTACCGTGGGTTCTTCCGCCGGCACATCGGTGGCCAGCGACTTCACCATGCCATTAAATTCGACCGTGACACCCCGTCGGTCAATCCCGGTAATCCTCACCTCATCAATGCGGTCTCCCACCCGGTAGACTTCGCCATTGATGATCGCCTGCGGTTCTGCACCACCCCAGAGCACCCCTTGAAGGCTCAGCGGCGGAATGCTTGCCTGGCGGGCCGGCTGGGTTCGTCCTGGAGATGCCCCTTGGGCGATAGATTCTGGAGGCTCCATCGGCAACAAACTGACCAGTGGATCGCGCACTTGCTGCGCCGTATAGACTGGGCTCGTGGGGACGGGTGCTGGCGCTTTGACCATGGCGCGCGGCTTGACCGGCGCAGACTCTCTCGCCTGCTCAGTCGTGGTCGGAGTCGCTTGGGGGTGTTGGCGAGCCGGCTTAAACATCTTCAGCGGCCCCATCACCAAGGCGATGACAAAGACCACCACGAGAACCGGCAGCACTCGTTGCTCAATCGTTTGGGTGTTCCGTGGGCGAGGCATCTGTTAGAGCCCTTTGACCGGTGGCGGGACGTAGAGGCTGCTGAGCGTTACTTGCATGGCGGCTTTGCCGTCCGGCTGGGCTTGGCCGATGGTCACGCGTTCGGTGCGAATGAAGTGACCCGAGCGTTCAAGCGCGTCGAGAAAGGCGCCAAGCTGATGGTAGGTGGTCGTGAATTGCAGCGTTGCCGAGAGGCGGGTGAAGGCTTTGACTGCTTGGGGTGATTCCTGATTGATCGTCGTCAACTGCAAACCAGCCTGTTGGCCAAGCCGCACGACTTCCTGCACCAGCCAGGAGGTCTGCGGCTCGGGAGCCAAACGACCTCGATACTGATCGAACTGCTTGAGCAGAGCGTTCACGTCTTGTTGCGCGCGCTGGGTGAGCCGCTCCTGCTCCATCTGCTGTTTGATCGATGCAACTTCTTCTTGCTGTGGCAGATAAATGGCATGATAGCCGATCATCCCGCCTAAGACAAGCACAATTCCATTAATCAGGAGCGATTGGATTCCCATGTTCGAGGCTCCGCTCTGTCGCGCATTGCAGTTGTACCGCCCGATAGGTGTACTGCTGTTGCGGCCGCTGATGCATCTGCGCGCTCACCTGCCCCAGCCGCACAGAAGAAAATCCCTGAAACAGCATGGGGTTCTGGCGAACCGTCTGCTCGAACTCCTGGATCGTCGTAAGCTCTTGGATTTTATCCTCCAGAAAACACGCCCCATTGAGCGTCAATGCAAGGCTCCGTCCTGACCCATCTGATCGATTGTCAAACGTCAGCCCGGTCAACCACACCCCTTGAGGCAGGCTGCGCGCAAGAGCGTCTAATTTCGCCGCCACGCTGATCCGCTGATCGACGAGCTGATTCAAGAGGACCAGATACGATTCCACTTTTCCTTGCGCTGCCGTCAGTTCTTCGTACTTCAATTGCGTCAACGCTCGGTGGACGCTCGGTCGGCTCCGAACCAACTGATTGAGCTGCTGCCGGTGTGTTTGGATCTCCTGATACCCCATAGCCCAGAGGCCGCCCAGCAACAACGCCACGAGCAGACAGATAGGGATGAGCTGCCCTGGTCGCGGAATCCAGGCTTCAAGCCCTTGCTGAGGGACGACGGCCTGCTCTGCGAGCGTGACCCGTTGCCGGCTGCGCGTCAGAAAGTCGCACCAGACATTCTTGGGATCGGCATGGGCTTGCAATAACCCAACGGCTGATGCGGATGAGAGCGGGATGGCCCCCTCAACACAACGCTCAAGGAGCGTGGTACCCAACTCCACCGGCATTTTGAGTTGATCAGCCATCGATCCGCCCCAGGAGCCAACCAGCCCTTCATCGCCAAACAACACAATGCGGCTGACATGACCGGCGGGGTACTCTCGGATGAAAAAGTCCAGCGAGACGCTGAGCTCGCTTAAGAGCCGCTGCGCGCGAGCATCCGCGGTGGGAGCCGAAGGCTCTGCCGCCAAGCTGATTTCCCGCGTCAAGTATGGCAGCCCATCGCGGGTGATCACCAGATGCGCCATATCCTCTTCGACATCCACAAGACAGACGAATTCGCTGGCTCCTTGCGGCAGCGCGCGGCGTAGGAGCCGTGAGAGACTCACGCTGCGCGGCTCAATCAGCGTCGCCTCGACCCCGGCTGCTTCGAGCGCGGATTGC
>CAYNXT010000160.1:0-3901 GCA_964401235.1 uncultured Planctomycetales bacterium | reverse complement strand
AGGCTTGATAGAACCGCTCCCGTAGCCACAACGAGTATCATGATGACGTAAGAGAGCCGTCTCATGGCACGACTACGATCTCCCGCTTGAGCCCGCGATACACTTCAACTTCCTTCTGCGGAGGTTTCTCCGGTTCTTGTTGCGGCACTCCGCCAGGATTGATCATCGCCACCAAGGAGTTCATGGTGAAAGGTTGGAGTTGCACGAGTTCTTTATCGGCTCTTGGCCGCAACGACAATTGCAGCTTGCCCTGTTCGCGAGCAAACAGCACCAGCTCGATCTCCTGGGGCGAGAGGGCTACTGTCACTGTCGCGGGACCATCCGTGGTTCCTGAGGTCTTGGCGCGACTTGGAGGCTGATCGATCACCTCTTGCCCCACCGCCAGCACCAACACATGCTGCAGCAATGTCACGGTGAGTGCTTGCTGCCCTTGAGGCGCAGGAATGCTGAAGATCCCGAGCATATCCACACGATCACCCGGCTGAAGAAATCCTCCGACGCTGGAAATCGCGTCAACCGCAATGGTCAGCGCGCGTTTGCCCGGCTCCATCTTGACGGAGAGCGTCTTGCGGCTTCCCGGAATCCCGAGCTTATTGGTCAATACCTGCTCACCTTTCGCCATGGGAGCGGCGGTGATCTTGCCGGTTACCGCCCGTGGATCGCTGGTTGCATAGGGTTGGATGAAGAGTTCCGGTATCGGTTTCGATTCCACCATCGATGAGGCTAGGACCGTTTCAGCCGGGATGTCCTCCGTCGCCACCAGCACTTGCGCGACATCTCGAAACGCCGCGTACCGAGCTTCGAGCTCCTGCTCGCGCTTTTGAAGATATTGGCCCACCAGGAAAACCCCGATGGCTCCAACCACCACGGCAATCGCGAGAATGATAAACCGCTCACGCATTACGAAGCGCCGAGGCGATCGGCGTGCACCACCACATCCGCTTGTTGACGCAACTTCTTCACCAAGGCCTCCACCGCTTCTTGCCGTTTCTGCAAGAGCAGCCCGTCGTGAATCTGATCCCACACTTCGGTGAGGCTCTTTTGCTTGGCGGGCTGGCGCTCTTCCACCTTTACCAGGTAGTAGTTGCCATCCGGCCCCTTGACAGGCTGGCTGACCTGTCCTACATCAACCGCAAACGCGACCGATTCGAGCTGAGGAAAGAAGGTTTTGTCCTCGGTAGGCTGGCCGACGGCGGCTTTGAATTCCTTATCAATCGCCCGTAAGTGCCAGCCGATATCACCACCTTGCTCCTTCCCAGCCCCTACAGAGCGCTCTTGGGCTACTTGCGAAAAATTATCACCCTGCACGACACGGGTTCGAACGACCTCAGCTTCTTCTAGATTGCGCAGGACGATTTGACGCACCCGAATGCGCTCAGGCTCACGAAATCCGGCTTGATACTGCTTGTAATACTCTTCCACCTCTTTGGACTCAACGGAAACCTGCTCAACAATTTGTTTTGAGAGTGCATCCAACAGAACAAAACGCCGAAAATCGTTGAGCCGATTCTTCACATCCGGCGCGCGCTCAACCCCCCGCGCAGCCGCATCTTGCACCAAGAGCTCCTCTCGCACGAGCTGTTCTAAAAGCTCTTTGCGCTCTTCGAATGTGTTCGGCCGAGCCGCTTCTTCGAGCGCATCGATGCGCCGCTGCACTTCATCCACTGTAATGTACGTATTGTTCACTTTGGCAGCAATTTGATGCTCGGGAACAGGGGGTGGGGGAGCAGTCGTCGCTGATCCCGATGATGCTTGGCCCTTGATCTGCTCCGTCAGCTTGTTCCACGCGTCACAGCCTGTCACACCCACGACCATACTCAAGAGGAACACGATCCGATAGCTCATCTGCGATTACCCCGATGGTTGTTGATACCACTCATCACGTTGGTCAATATGTGCTGCGGCAAACTTTCTGGAAAACTTCGGACGGGCGCTCGTGGCCATCAAGCCGGCGGAAAGCGAGGAGCTGCCAGCGACCGCGTTCTGAGACACCTGAAATAGCGCCTCAACCACAAACCCTGTTTCGCTGACCCCCAACACTTGGCTGATGGCGGCAATTCGTCGTCCGGCGTCAATGGTCCGTTCCAGATGGATGATCAATTCAATCGCCGAAGCAATCTGGACTCGACAGGCATGCGCCGGCAGCTCTAAGCCGCTCATGAGCATGAGAATCTCCAATCGCTCCAGCGCGGCTTGCGGAGAGTTGGCATGCACGACGGTAAAAAACCCCTCGTGACCGATATGCATGGCTTGGATCATGTCCAGCGCTTCACCGCCACGTGCCTCGCCTAAGATCACCCGGTCAGGCCTCATGCGCAGCGCATTTTTTACCAGCTCACGAATGGACACCTCGCCTCGTCCTTCGGCATTGGGCTGGCGAGCGACCAAACGAATCCAGTGATCGCGGCCAGGCAGCTGCAGCTCGGCGTTACTCTCAATCGTAATGATGCGCTCAGTCGGCGGAACAAAGGAGGACAAGGCCGACACGAGCGTCGTTTTTCCGGTTGAGGTGCCTCCTGAAATGACGATGTTGACTTTTGATTGGACACACGCTTTGAGAAATTCGGCCACTAGTGGTGTCAGGGTATTCAAGTCGATCAGCTCCGGCAGATTAAAGGTGCGCAACGTCTTGCGGATCGTGACGATCGGACCATCGAGCGCGAGGGGTGGGATGATCACGTTGATGCGCGAGCCCCCTGGCAGCGTGGCATCGATAAATGGTTCAGATTCATTCACTGAATGACCAATGCGATCCAAGACCTGTTCGATCCAGTGGCGCAGGTGTTGCGCATCAGTAAACCGAAAGGAGGTGCGCTCGAGCTTGCCATTGGCGTGCTCCACAAACACCGTGGAGGGCCCATTGATCATGATTTCCGAAACCGAGGGATCGGCCATGAGCGCATCGATGAGGCCAAAGCCGGTGAGCTCGGAAGCCACATCCTCAATGAGCTGTTCTTCTTCCTCGCTATTGAGCCCTTCCAGGCGCATGCCAAAGCCGGAGTTCTGAGAGAGGAGCTGGCGAAGCCGAACGCGTAGCGTTTCCTGATCGACGGAAGCACGCTGTGTGCCACTGATCGCATCCGTCTCCAGCAGTTCCGCCATGCGCAGCTTAACTTTCTGCTTCAGACGATCATACGTGCCTGGTGACGGGCCCATCCCTCTTATTGGTCTGGGAAACGCTTGCGAATGTCGAGCAGGAGCTGTACGAGCTTACTCAAGAACCAGAAGGCAAAAAAGTAGATGCCGCCAGCGACGAAATTCAGGATGCCGACGATGCGTGCGGGCACATCCACACCACCGATGAACACGGGTTCACCACCCGTCACCACTAAGACAACCCCTGTGCCCACTTGGAGGGCTAACGAGAGCCACGCCAGCACGCGAAAGACCAGCACGCTTGCGCGCAAAAACTTATAGGACTGTTCCATGATCCTCCTCTATCCACAAAGACGCAGCCCCATGGGGATTCGAACCCCAGTCTTCAGCCTGAGAAGCTGACGTCCTAGGCCGGGCTAGACGATGGGGCCCTGTTCTTCTCCCAAAACCGCTGCGGCTCTGGGTTGGGGGTTCTGGGCTCAGCCCCCAGCCCCGAACCCTAAACCTCGAAAGCTTTGGGAAATCTTTTAGAACCGGCCGCGTGCGCTAGACCGGTGTGTCTGTTTTTGTACCACACCACCGATGTAACGTCAATCAAATTCAGGAGTTGCGAATTGGCTGCATTGACTCAGAACTCTCTTTAAGCCGGCTGGTCATGGTCTCATGGGAGACAATTTTCTTCTCATAGAGCCCCTTCATGCACGCACTCATCGTGCACATGCCATGCTGGCCCCCGGTCTGCAGAATCGTCACGAGTTGCTCCGTGGCATGTTCGCGGATGAGATGCCGCACGGCCGGCGTCGAG
>CAYNXT010000159.1:0-3922 GCA_964401235.1 uncultured Planctomycetales bacterium | reverse complement strand
TGGATGGCCCAAGCCATGGCCAAAACCAACAACTTCTCCGATGAGATCCGCCAATACGGTCTAGCCCAGGCCGTCGAGAATTACGCCACCAGCATCTTCCACCGCGATTCGGTGGAATCTCTCGTCCAATCCTTCGGCACCATCAAAGACGCCATCGCCCAGCGCATGCAGCAGAACAAGATCCAAAACGTCACCCTGGAGGATGGAACCCAAGCCCATGAACTCTCCCTCTCCGATAGCGAAGATGTGAAGTTGCTCTACAAGCAGGATCCCTTCGGAAATGTTTCACTCCTTGGGCTCACGGAAGATGCGATCGAACAACGCTACTACGAACTCCGCGCCGACCGTCAAACCGGGACTGCCGGCATGGCTGATGGAACCATAATCCAGCGGAAATCAGACGGTACAACTGTTGCCCAAAAGATTCGACAAGGAACCGTCGAGGAAGTTGAGATCAAATCGCCAGGAGAAACCTTCAAGATCAGCGGACCCGGCACTCAAACTTTCCTGAGCGCGGGTATTGCCGCCGGTGAAGTCACTTTGCAACAGACCTCCACAGGCGAAGAAATTACGCTCCAAGGCACATTGCCCAAACGGATCAAATCTGGATTCATCGTTACGCCGGATGGCCAGCTCATCCAGAGCTCGGAAGCACTGAAGCCAAACCCAGAGCGAGGGACTATCGTCGTTCAGGGGACGGATGCCGCCGGCACAGAGTGGGAGTTTTACCTGCAAGCAGCAACAGAAGCCCTGCCGGGAATCGGCCATGATCTCTGGAACGTGGCTTCTTTCGGGACTCTCTACAAGGTCGAAAAGATGATGCAGGAGCACCCGGACGCCGGCCACCTAGAACTCCTCGGCCGCTCCCTCTGGGCTGGCACTACGTCAATTGCCAACGCTTTTTCCTTTGGCTACTTGGATGTGTGGAGTGAGAAGATCGGCCAGCTTGCTCCGGGATCCGGTTTCAAGGGAGTAATGGGTGCCCTCATTGAGGGAACGAAGGAACATACCCACGACATAAGCAGCATTGACGATTGGGCCCGAGTACGTGATCCGTCCCTTCCAACTCTGGACCGTGTGCAGTCCTTTTTCACCGGCACTACGAAAGTTGCAAGTCTACTAGCAGCTGGACTTGCCCTGCGGGGTCTCAGCGTAAAAACGATAGAACCCACAACGATTCTTCCTCCCACGCAAACGGGCATCCTCGCACGCGGCCTGGTGGAGGCATCGGAGCAAGGAACCCTCTTCGCCAAAGGCAACGCCTGGGCTTTTGAGAGCTCTGCTGGTAAGATGGTGGGCAACACCGTCAAATACGCCCAGGAGAGCACCCTGGTAAGGCTGATCAAAAGGGAATGGGATCCTGTACGGCAGGAGTACATTCGGGGTGACCCACTTAAGTTCGGAGATCGAGCAGGTCGTTATAACCTCCAAGGAACTGAGCGTCTCTACGGAACAGAGTTGAGGAATCCGGGCGATCCGACAGCCTTTCAGACGGTCATCAGAGAGGGCACTCAGTGGCTCGAACGGGGTGATATTTATGACGCTTACATATACAAGGTAAGACCAGGTACTTTGGCAGAGGTATCAGTAAATCCAAACCTAGAGGCGATAAGCCGGTCTTTTGGAGATACGGTTTTGAAGCGTGTCGATGCTTGGGATGGGGTCCGGTTTCCCTCCGCACGAGACACTTCTGGCACTATAAGCAACGTGATGATAAAAGATCCGAAACAGATCATCGGAGAAGCTGAATGGATTGGGGAAGGCGTCGTGCAGTGATTAGTTTCAAGCGCAGAGTGGCAGAGCTTGGCTTTTCTCCGGGAAAGCGAGTTTGCCCTGCTTGTAAGACGGAATATACCTTCTATAAGGGCACCGCAGACGTGGGGCCTGAATTAGCCAGTATGGAGTGCGAAAAATGCCGTGAACTCGTGTGGTATTACCCGGAGAACGATTTGACATTAGACAGGCACTTTGGATTCTCTCCGCATGGCTTGCCTCAATCTGAAATCCTAGCTAAACTGAGGTCAATGGATGGAAAGATCGAGACGATTGTTTCACCCTGTCCTTGCGGAGGAAGCTATCGCCATATTGACCACAGAGAATATGGTTTCCCGAGATATTGCCCAAAGTGCGAAGCACCGCAAATGATCCCGGAATTCAGAATGGAGCCTCCCGAACCGTGGCGGGATGAGCGGGTACCTATCAATCTGATCGAATTCTATGAAGGACATAAAGCTTCGCCATGAGCACCTCAGTCCCATCACCTATTCGTTGGCTCGCCTATATCTGTTCTTTCCTTCCCATTTTTGGATTCGTACTTTATTTCATCTTTCGTCGCCGGGATTCTCGCTTTGCACAAAATTGCCTTGGGACGGCGATCCTCGGCCTTCTTATTTACAGCTTTCTCCAGACTCGCTCTCATATCAGACCATGACATTCCATATGCAATTATTCAACCGGCAAACGCTCAGTGTTGGTTGGTCCATGTTTTGGCGACTGTGGGTGGCTATATTAATGCTGCGAGTTATCTTCATGCTGCCCATAGCTCTCTGGTACAGTTTTCATCGTTCCGCCGCACCGGATCCAGCAGCTCTCCGCCCACAGTTTGATCGCATTGTAGACATCAGTGGCTTATTTGTAGTGATCGCTCTGATTCCAGCTCTGAATTGGATCGGAAAATCTGTCCTTCGTAAAAAGTCCCTACCGGTACCCTCTCAATTCATCGGGTGGACTATCTTCTGGAGGTCGGTGGGGCTTACGATCATTCTCAGCCTGGGTGCCGGATTGATAATCGTTCTGCCTACTGTTTTTTTGATCCATTCGAAAGCGATCGGAGCCATGGCTACACTTCTTACCGTTATCATGATGTTCGCCTGGGCGATGTTTTCCTACGGCTGGGCAACACTCCGCATCTCCCGGATAACCACTTCACCTTAGATTGGGCTGAACAGATGCGTCATTGTTCCAAGTGAGGGGGACGCTTCATTAAGGGACACTTCATGAGCCGCTAAAATGCCTCGGACCGCACGCACACTCACTCCCCAAACCACCTATCACGTTCTCGCTCGCGGCAATAACCGGCAAACCGTGTTCCATGAGCCGTCCGATTATGAAACCTATCGCCGGCTGCTCCACGAGCTCCTCGCGGAAACCCCCGCTCTGCGTTGCTATCACTACTGCCTCATGCCCAACCACGTCCACTTACTCCTTTACTCCGAACTCCCTCAGACTCTCGTCACCACCCTGCAGCGGCTTCAACTGGCCTACGCGTGGTACTACAGGCGCACTTACCGCACCTCCGGTCATCTCTGGCAAGGCCGCTACAAGAGCCTGCCGGTCATGGACGATCCTTATCTCCTTGAAGCCGGCAGATACATTGAACGAAACCCTTTCGAAGCCAAGCTGGCCGAGAAGCTGGAACTCTATCCCTGGTCCAGTTATCGCTACACCGCCTTTGGACAACCCGATCCTCTTCTCACTCCCTCCCCCGCTTACCTGGGTCTGGCCCCTAATCCCAAGGACCGCCAGATAGCTTGGCAACAATACGTCGCTCAGAATCGACTCTACCAAACCCCTTCCACCCAACAGCTGGCAGGAACATTCCAAGGATGGTGATAAACTGTCCCCAAATGAAGCGTCCCCTTACTCTCCTTACTCCAACTGATGCACCTCATCGGCTCAGCGTTGCTGTTCATTCGATTCCAGACCGTCAGGCCTGTGAGTTTGGTGCTCGGTCCTCTTTTTCTCATCGGAGCAATCGCCCTCCTAAGATCCAGCCGTCCGATCGGAAAGTAGTTATCCCGGATTACTGAGAGACTGGAGGATTTCAGGCGGGCGGTTCCTGACGCGACAGACGCTGTTCCAGAGATAAAAAGGAATGGGAGGCGTTCCAAATATGCCAGCCCAGATCAGTTGGGCGATACTA
>CAYNXT010000158.1:0-3963 GCA_964401235.1 uncultured Planctomycetales bacterium | reverse complement strand
GAGTAGTGCTCAGGGCCCGCGCGCGGGTGCGATCCATTCGCGGATGCGCTGCATGGCCGCTTGGAGCTCGAGAATGTGGGATGAGGCGTGCGTCACGCTCACAAGCCGCTGCTCAAGCTGAGTCAGGTGGTATTGCAGCAGCAGCATGCGTTCAAGATACCCCATCGCAGCCAGGAGAAGAATCGCCGCGACGCTGCCACTGACGCGTGCCAAGTGCTTGGAGCGCACATCCAGCGCCTGCAGCACCCGTGTTTCTTGAGGAATCAGGTCCAGACGGGGCGGCTGTTGGCGCAAGGCCACGCCGATCAGCGCGGCATAGGAGACGCCGGTCTTGCGCGCGCTCTGGCTCAGACTAGGCGATGGCGCGCAGGGCTTGAGCGCATCAAGCATTTCGACGCTCACACCCCACTGGCTGGTGAGCTGTTCGACCACATCAGGCAACTGCTCTGTGAGCCCGGTCAGCACCCCTCGAACCATCTGCCCTCGGATATCCTCATGCTGGAGGATGCGCGGCAAGCGCACCAACTCTCCGACCCATCGCAACTTGGCCTGCTCTGACGTCGCGAGCTGCTGGGCGCCAATCGCAATGCTGTGCGTAAAGACCAGCTTGGCCCCGGAGAGCACGGCGCAATCCGTCGCGTGCGCGTCGACGTCAATCAGCGCCGTCAACCCTTCAGGAGCCGGCGGCTGTGTCGCGCTCACGCTGGCCCACCAGGCTTCCAATCCCTCCGTGCTCAACCCCACCCACGCCGGCTCTACCCCTTTGGCCTTCAAGAGCTGCAGGATGCCGTCGAGCAGCGTCTTGCGGGTCATGGCCAGCAGCACGCTGGTGTAGCCCTCTCGGAAACTGCCGATGGTCGTCCAGGCGGAGAGAATTTCCGTGCGCGGATACGGAGTGAGCTTGCCGAGCTGCAATTCCAGCATCGAAGCAATCTCTTTGGGATCGGTTGATGGCAGTTCGAGGGTCCGCAAACTACAGGCTTGGCGACCGAGGAGAATCCCCACCTGACGCGTGCCAAGTGCTTGGCTATTCAGGAGCGCGCGCAATGCGGCGACCGGCTCCTCCATGGCTTCGGGCAGAAGGCTCGCATTGACCCGTTGGACCTGTACCGGCGCGGTGGACGCGATGAGGATCTTCGCCGTGCGCGGTGAGATTTCGATGATGGCGAGGGGCTCGTGCGTAACGGCTCGGGCCATACTTACGCGGCGGTAAAAACCTGGAAGAGGACTAAGAGCGCGACCACAGCAATGGCGGCGGCGAAGATGAAGGCGAGCACCATGGCGGTTTGGATCTTGGGCGCGGCTGAGGGATTGCGCGCGAGTGCCTTAATCGACGCAGCCCCGACGATGGCGATGACCAGAGAAGGACCGAGCGTCGCAAGGATGAGGATCAGTGCAACGGTCCAGCGCTGCATGCGGACAGGCTAACACGGCTGTCTACTGATTGCAACACCAGACCACTGAGCACGTTAACGTAGTAACGGGGCGACACCCAGCACAACCGTAAGGAGTCGAACCAAGTCCTCGGGGGTCAGGTGAGCTTGTTTCAGAACACTCCGGAGCGTACCGGTTGCAAGTTCTTTGTGGTGAGGGACCACCGTCGTGATGGTGCGTTCGGCTTCTCGCTTTTGCAGCACGATGTGACTGCCACGCTGACGGACAACCTGAAACCCCGTTTTCTCCAACGCTCGGACGAGTTCAGGGCCCGAAGTCACGGGCAGTTTCGCCATCACGTCACGACATCAAGAGTCGTCAAGAAGGGAGGATGGCTTGGGAGGTGAAACTCGGTCGGATCCGCCGTCTCCAAATAAAGCTGCACTGCTTCCCGGAGATTTCCAATGGCTTCTTCTAGTGTCTGGCCTTGGCTCGCCACATCGAGCTCGGGACAGATCGCCACATACCAGGGACCTTCTTTTTCGATAATTGCAGAGAGTGTGTAAGTCATCGGATCCTCGCTCAAACTATAGCACACCCTCGACGACCTGGCAATGCTCTGTGAAGGAACGCATTTTACGCAGAATTATGCTCCCCTTGATAGCAAGGGGAGAATAATTTTTGAAATGATGGAAAAGAGGCGGCGCTATGTGCCGAAGGGAGATCTCGGTTGGGTCTGGGAGACCACCGGAGGAGCCGGGTGAGACTTCCCGTTTCCACTTGTCAATGGCACTTGAGGTTGGAGGCGATCACGCGCGGCCTGCTTGGCCAGCTGCAGTTTGAGCTGACGTTGCCAGACCAAAAAGAAGGAAAGACTGACAAATCCGAGCAGTCCCAAGATGAAAAAGATAAATCGCCAGGTCGTCGCCACAGAGAGCCGGCCGCGCTCGTGACTTCCGGACGCCCCCCCTGCCCCTCCCAGCCCCAACCGATCGGTTGACGGCTTCAGGGCCGACATGACCATGAGCTGGCGCAGCGAGACTAAATCAGACTCCAGAAGCTGAAGCGCTTTGAGATGCTCTCGATAACGGCTAATGTGCTGCTGCGGGTTGACGAAGGGCTGCTCTTGACTGGTGTGGATATCTCTGATGCGCCGATTAATCGCATCGGCTAACAACCGCCCCTGAGCCTCATAAGGGCCGTGGGAGAGTTTGTCCATAATCTCCTCGGTTTCCTCCTGCAGACTGCTCACCCGTTCGACCGGCACCACCCACACATCGTCCAAGACGACGCTGCGGGTGACCGACTCTTTCGGTTTGAGTGTAACCGTCCCCACGAGCATGTAGGTGCCGGCTTGAGAGTCATACTCCACCTTCAAGCCGTCCGCCTCCAAGACGTGCTCCGGCTTAATCTCCGGAGGCAGCGGGCTGCGAATGGCAAACTCTTTCACCTCGGTCTCCGATGGATTGACGACCAGCAGCTTCAGCGTCATCTCCGCCTGCGCACTCGCACAAAATAAAAGGCATGCCATTGATGCAACAACTAAGGCAGCGGGTGACGCGGAGCGGGGGCCCCCAGGCCGCCCGCATCCGACGACGCCGATAGCGCGGCGCGGGAGGACGGCCCTGGGGTCGCGCAGCGGCAGGACCCGCTGCCTATCACAGTTCAATAGCCGGATTCGAACCATGTCTTCATCACCGGTTGATTCAGATTCTGCTCCAAGATCGCACGCTGCACTTCCAGCAACGCCTTGAGCTCCTGCACGTGGTTGCCCATCGTCTTGACATCGCCGGACTGCGATTCGGCCATCTCATACAGGGCGTCAAAATGATAGCCCTTCTCCGTCGCCACGCCTTGGGCTTGCTCAGCCAGTTTCTTTAATTGTGCACCTAATTCTTCATCCGTCAAGGAAACCGGAATCACGCCAACCGTCTTGGAGACCTGCGAGAGCTTATCGGAGAGCTGCGTTAAGACGACGCGAGTGCCAGGCGCGCTTGCACCCTGAGCCTGCACCATGGCTTGGAGCTGCTGGATGAGCTTGAGGGCTTCGGCCGCCTGGGAATACGCGCCCTGCGACGCGGTCACCGCGGCACTGCTCCCTTCGGCCGATTGGACGATCTTCTCAAGCTCTTTCAGGCGTTCCATCAGCGTGTCCGAATCTGTCGCGAGCTGGGTGAGCTCGGTCATGATCTGAGCACCATCCAGTGTGTCCAGTTTCGTCAGAAGAGTCTGGGTATCCGCGCTTGCCTCAGCCGCCAGCGTCTGTGTAGTTGTCATCGAGGTCTGAATCGTGGTCGCGGTCGTGATCAGCCCGTTGAGGCTGGTCTCGATCGCAGTCAGTTGTGTCGCCATGTTCGCCACATCCGCGACATCCTGCGCGCCTGCCCGCTGAGGACGCACGGTTAACGTCATGCTGTCGAGGGTTCCAGCGGAGTTCGTTGAGGGCGGCTCGGCCACGACGGCGCGATACTCCCCCAGCGCCGCCAGAGACACCGTCGCCTCATAGAGCCCAGTCGTGCCGTTCAAGAGCAGTGGTGGTGCTAACACCGGAGCTCCGCCCATGTCGTAAATGGTCAACACCGGCGCGCC
>CAYNXT010000157.1:0-3964 GCA_964401235.1 uncultured Planctomycetales bacterium | reverse complement strand
GCACCGGCTCACCCAGGGCCGGCCGGAAGCCGGCCTCCGGCTGGACGTCATGGTGAGAAATAAAGCCCCCAAGATCCTGCACCTGCCGGCCACCCGGACTCCCACCGACCACACCCGGTTCCTTAAACTCCTGGGCTATGTGGCTAAGGGGATCCAATCGGCGCTGTTCTATCCCAACCCCAACTTCACCTGTCCGAGCTGTCCGTTCCGCAAGCAGTGCGACGCGTGGCAAGGGGTGTAACTGTAACCAAAACGGGGAGAGTATAATGGTGTCTTATTCTTTCCCTCCTCGATGGAGTTATAGAAGGGGTAAGGGGGATACTTAACGCCGCTTTTGTAGTGATTGAAGGGACCATAAATGGCAGAGAAAAAAGTATTTGTGAGTTTCGATTACGACAATGACCGGGATTATAAGTATCTTCTGGAAGCATGGGATGCCAATCCAAAGTTCGAGTTTGTTTTCAAGGACATGACTCCCAGTGAAATAAACACCTATAGCATTGCGCGAATTAAAGCTGGTCTAACCGGAAAGATCAACGATTCGGACTTTACCCTTGTTCTCGTGGGCCAGCATGCCAACAGCTTACATAAGCATTCTGGGCTCATTGGAGCACAAAACTGGATACACTTTGAAATCCATCAGAGTGCATTATCGGGCAATCGAATCGCTGTCGTGAGACTGAAACCTTATTATGAGTACCCAACAGCGCTTTCGGGAAAGGGCTATGCCTATATTGAGGGTTTCACGGAAGATAACGTAATTGTGGTTTTAGACAAGGCCGCCACCCTGTGAAGCATGAGATGCTTAGCAAGGACGTACAACTTCAAGTTCTCCACGACCACTATAAAGATACCTTCGCTGTCCTCCAGGTTCACTTAAAGCTCCGCGATCGTTTTTTTGCCTTGATTCTGTTGGCAATCACCACAATTCTATTTCAGATATTTTCTCCTGAGGGCTCAGGGGAAATAATTTCTCAGTTCGTAATGAGCCGATTAGGGGTGAACCAGCCAATCGATATGTCGTTTTTGGGAAATGTCCTCTGGTTTTCTACCCTTGCCCTTGTAGTCCGGTATTTTCAGACAGTCGTATACATTGAGCGACAGTACGACTATATCCACAAATTGGAAGATCAGATTAATCGTTTTGTCGGCACGAAAATTGTAACCAGGGAGGGCAAGGCGTACCTCTCCTCCTATCCAAAGTTTTCAGGCTGGGTTTCTATCTTTTATGGAGTTATTTTTCCTGCATTTCTATTTTTGATTGTGTTGTTGAAAGGAATTGCGGATATTTCTCGGTCTGAAAGCTGGCATCTTTCGTTGATAGTAAACCTGATCGTCTCCCTTTGTATCACTATAGCCACAGCCCTCTATCTTCTTTGGATTCATTGGGGGAAATAGAGGATGCCTCAAGCATTAGGACAAGACCCCTTCACCGTCACTCGCCTGGCCCGAGAAAAGAAGAGCCCCGGTTTCAAGATCGGCGGAAAGTTACGCTACCCATGAAGCTCATTAAAAATGCAGGCAGCGACCGCGTGATCGACGAACTGCGCCAGACCCTTCCGCCCCCGTCGTCGCTCGACTTGGCCTCTCCCGCGTTCTCTCTCTTTGCCTTCGCGGAGCTGCGTGATCTGTTGGGAAAACTCGACGCCTGCCGTGTGGTGCTCCCAGTAGCCAATGGTGGCGAACTTGGGCTGATCGGTTCCGCCACAGACCGCGCTTTTCGTAACCGTCTCCAAATCCGCTGGCTCGCCCGCGAATGTGCCGGGTGGGTCAAGGGGAAGGTCGAGCTACGCGGCGCACCGTCGTCGCTGCCGCAATCTATTCTCATAGCCGGGAATCCGGAGTCTGACCGGCACCGTGTCATCACCGGCAACTGCGCTTTCACCACGGAAGGGTTAGGTATCACGCCCGGCAATCAGTTCAGCCTGATTCAGTGTTCGGAACGACCGGAGGAATCCACACTCCTGGGTTCGTGGTTCACTAGTCTCTGGAATAGCCTGTCCCCCTCGGACCAGCAGAAAACCGCCGTCCTCTCTCGGCTCCAGGAACTCGCCAACCACAGGGCCCCCTCGCTCATCTACTACCTCACCCTCTACCACCTCTTCAAAGATCTCGGAGACGATCTGGACGAGGAGCGCATCGTCAAGTCTGCCACCGGCATCCGCAATACCACCGTCTGGAAGAAGTTGTTCAAGTTCCAGCGGGACGGCGTCGTCGGGGCCATCGACAAGTTGGAGCGTTTCGGCGGCTGCATCATCGCGGACAGCGTCGGCCTTGGGAAAACTTTCGAGGCCCTCGCCATCATCAAATACTACGAGCTTCGCAACAATCGCGTGCTGGTGTTGGTGCCCAAGCGACTCCGCGACAACTGGACACTCTACAAGGCCAATGACCGGCGCAACTTTCTTGCCTCCGACCGCTTTAACTATGACGTGCTCAACCACACGGATCTCTCTCGTGACGACGGGATGTCCGGCGACATGGATCTCTCGTTTGTGAACTGGGGCAACTACGACCTCGTGGTCATTGACGAGTCGCACAACTTCCGCAACAAGACCACACACAATGATCGCGAGACCCGTTACGACCGCCTCATGCGCCGCATCATCAAGGAGGGCGTCAAAACCCGCGTTCTCATGCTCTCCGCTACGCCGGTCAACAACCGCCTCGCCGACCTCAAGAACCAGATCTCTTTCGTCACTGAGGCGGATGACCTGGCTCTTGCCGCCCATGGTATTTCCAGCATCGAAGCAACGGTTCGTCAGGCGCAGCTTCAATTCAACCGTTGGCTTGCCCTGGAAGACGCTGACCGTCGTCCCGCCCGGCTCATAGACATGCTCGGGTTCGACTACTTCAAGCTGCTTGATGTATTGACCATCGCCCGCTCGCGCAAGCACATTGTGAAGTACTATGGCACCCACGAGACGGGCTGCTTTCCGGAGCGACTCAAACCCATCAATATCAAGCCCGACGTGGACCTTGCTGGGGAGTTCCGATCCATCCGTGACATCAATAACGAAATTCGTCGCCTCACCCTTGCCGCCTACGCTCCTCTGCGATACGTGCTGCCACATAAGCAGGCCGCCTACGACGCAAAATACAGCACCAAGATTCGCGGCGGTGAGAGTTTCTTCCGCCAAGTAGATCGCGAGGAAAGCCTTGTCCACCTTTTGCGTGTAAACGTACTGAAACGAATGGAGAGCTCGGTCACCTCTTTTGCTCTCACGCTGACTCGCCAGCTTGCCGACGTGGAAGCCACCCTGGCCAAGATAGAGGCCCATGCGGAGGCTGTGGAGGAGATCGACATTGAGGACGTAGATGCAGACGACCCAGCTTTCGAGAGTTTGCTGGTTGGGCGTAAGGTCAAGGTGCTGCTCCAGGATGTGGACCTTGTCCGTTGGCGGCAGGACCTTAGCGAAGACCGAAATCGGCTCGCCACACTCCTCTCGGCGGCGAAACAGGTGAGCGCAGTGCGTGATGCCAAGCTCGGGGCTCTCCGCGATGTCATCGAACGCAAATGCCGTCAGCCGATCAATGCCGGCAATCGTAAGGTGATCGTCTTCACCGCGTTTGCCGACACTGCCCAATATCTCTATCACGAGCTTTCGGGCTGGGCACAGAAGGAACTCGGCTTGCACACCGCCCTCATCACCGGGGCTGGTCACAACCAGACCACGTTGCCCAACCTCCGCAAGGACTTCGCCAGCATCATCACCTCCTTCTCGCCTCGCTCAAAGGAGCGTCCCGAGGACCTTTCCGACGAAGGCGAACTCGATCTCCTCATCGCCACCGACTGCATCAGTGAAGGCCAGAATCTCCAGGATTGCGACACCGTCATCAACTACGACATCCACTGGAACCCGGTACGCATCATCCAGCGCTTCGGCCGCATCGACCGTATCGGCTCGACCAACAAACGCTTTCAGCTCATTAATTTCTGGCCCAACATGGAGCTGGAGGAATA
>CAYNXT010000156.1:0-4040 GCA_964401235.1 uncultured Planctomycetales bacterium | reverse complement strand
AGCGAACCTACATGAAGGAACGCAGCCTGGCTTTTATCCCCGCCACCATCATTAACCGCGTGCCCAAGGACACTGCCCTGCGACTTGAGGAAGAGCGCCGGCAGTGGCCCGGCCTCCTGATCAACCCTGAGACCATTCGTCACTACCCGCGCGGCGAAAGCGCCGCCCATATCTTAGGCCATTTGAGCCAACCCACGTCGGAAGAGCTGCCCCTGCTCAAAGAATACGGCGTGCGTCCGCAGCACTTGGTCGGGCGATTAGGGCTGGAGCGATATTTGGATGACGCGCTTCGGGGCCGGGCAGGCGGGCTCATGGTTGAGGTGGACCATCGGGCTCGCCAGGTTCGTATCCTTGGGCGCCGTCCGCCGCAACCCGGTGCGACCGTCGAACTCACACTCGAGGCCCCCCTCCAATCGCTTATCGAAGAAGCATTTGCCGACCAGCCCGGAGCGGCCGTCGTGCTTGATCCGCGTGACGGCGCGGTGCTGGCCATGGTCAGCCGACCGTCATTTCCTCCTGAGGCGTTTGCAAATTTTGAGAGTGGAACGATTCGGCGCCTCTTGAACGATCGCCGCTCGCCGCTCATGAATCGCGCCACCATGGGAGAGTATCCGCCCGGCTCTATCCTCAAGCTCATGACAGGTGGCGTGGCACTTGAGCATCACCTGATTACGCCCCAAACGGTCGTCATGTGTTCCGGATCCGTGCAGATCGGCGACCGGGTCTTCCGCTGCTGGAACCGCGATGGCCATGGCCCCATGAACCTGACGAATGCGCTCAAACAGTCGTGCAATGTGTACTTCATGCAGACGGCACGGCAAGTAGGTCTGTCTCGGTTGCGAAATGCCATGGCCCAGATGGGGTTTGGGCGGCGTCCGGCCTGGCCGCTTGAGGCCCGCGATGGGCACTTGCCGGATCGGCGCCTGACCGAAGGCGAAGTGGCCATTCTGGGCATCGGCCAAGGGGAGATTCTCGTCACGCCTCTTCAAGCCGCGGTAATGGCGGCTGCGATGGCGAATCGTGGCTGGCTGGTTCAGCCCTGGCTGGTCAAGACGATGGATGGTCGTCCCCTGCAGAGTCGTCACTCCCGACATCGCCTGGGCTGGTCGCAAGCGACGCTCGATGCCATTCGAGAAGGCATGAAGGCCGTCGTCCAGCCGCCGGAGGGAACAGGTTTTCGAGCGTTTAGCGAACAGGTCAGCATTGCGGGCAAGACCGGCACGGCGCAAACCCATGTGCCAGGAGAAACGCACGGATGGTTTGTCGGCTTCTGCCCGGTCGAGAACCCCACTGCGGCCATGGCGATCTTGGCTGAGCGCGGAGGCTCCGGGGGTGAGCTGCCCGCGGAAATCGCCAAGACCATTTGCGAATATCTCGCGACTCTGGATACCTTGTAAGTGACCCTGATGACACCACAGAAACACAGAATTCCACAGAGACACAGAACGTCTTCTCGATGGGCGTACTCTGTGCTTCTGTGGATTTCTGTGTCATCTGTGGTGTGGGATGGGTTCTGTTGATGGTTTCTAGGATTCGCCTGCAACAGTGGGATTGGCAGCTATTTTGTGCGGCACTCTTGTTAGCTCTGGTCAGTATGATCGCGATGGCGAGCGCGGCCTCCAGTATCAATCCGGCGCTGGCCCAGCGGCATGCGTTCTGGATGATCGTGGGGATTGCCGTGTCGTGGGCTGTTGCGCACGTCAACTACCGCCTATGGGCCGGCGGCGTGGAGATCGCGTACGGTGTGAGCCTCGCGCTGCTGACCCTGGTCGTGCCGGCCGGGACCATGCGGTTAGGTGCGACGCGATGGCTCTCAATTTTTGGATTGAGTTTTCAGCCGTCGGAATTGGCAAAGCTGACGACCATTTGGCTCCTGGCCAGGCTGTTGGCGGGGCAGCCAAGTCCGCTGCCATGGCGCAGCGTGGCGGCCTCATTGGTCTTGGCCTTGCCGCCGGCCATTCTCATTTTTATTCAACCGGATCTGGGGTCGTCCACGATTGTCGGAGCGATTTGGCTCGGCATGGTGTGGGTCGCCGGCGCGCCGCGCCGCATCTTCATGACAGTAGGGGCTGCGGGTCTCGCCCTGCTGCCGATTGCCTGGCATGTGTTGAAGGAGTACCAGCGTGCGCGCTTGTTAGCGTTTATCGATCCTCATGCCGATCCGTTGGGGGCTGGATTTTCGATCATCCAGTCCACCATTGCCATTGGCTCAGGGCAGTTGTGGGGGCGGGGGTGGTTTGCCGGCACGCAGAACCAGCTCAATTTCCTTCCCGAGCATCACTCGGATTTCATCTTTGCCGTGATCGGGGAGGAATGGGGAGTGGTAGGCGCTCTTGGGGTGGTGCTGACCTTCGGGTGGCTGCTGAGGCGCGTGCTGCGCATCGCCGCCGAAGCGGTCGACCCGCAAGGCCGCCTGCTGGCGACCGGCGTTTTCTCCTGGCTGGCGTATCAAGCGGTGGTCAACATGGGAATGGTGATGGGCTTGCTGCCGGTCGTCGGCGTGCCCTTACCCCTGATTAGCTATGGGGGGTCCTCGCTGGTGATGATTTGGGCCGCCATCGGATTGTTGCAAAGTGTCCACCGTATTGAACGCATCAAGTGACAAATCACACGAGCCAACATTTTTGCCAAGTCCACTTGTCGCTTTCCTGCATCGTGTGGTATAGTTCAAGAGTTGAAAAGAGCAAACTACTCGTAAGAGTAGGACGCAAAGCCACGGGCCTTCAAAACAGTGGCCAGTGTAAAGTTGAAAGTAACTCACTTTACACGTTGAACGGTACACTGTTTTAGGTCGCCGGGTTGCCAACACATGAACAACGAGCCACACGCCAACTCAAACCTCCATTCCCACCGAGTCATTGCCTCGCTCAATCGCGAGCAGGTTGACTATCTCGATAAACTCGGCAAAGACGCCCAATTTTCCTCCGGTATTAAGCTCTCCCGCACACAAATCCTCGCTGCCATGGTCAACGCCCTGAAGCGCTTGAGTCTGACCGGTGAGGGGGTGACGACCGTAGAGCAGTTTGAGCAGCGCATTGTGGATGCCATGAAACACAACCTAAAACCCGCGGGCAATCACCGCCCGAACACGACGAGGTCGCCATGAGTGTGTCGGTAAAACCCAGTATGGAGAGCCTATTGCGGCTCATCGTTGAGCAGGGCGCGACGGATCTGCACCTCAGTGCGAACCAGCCGCCTCATCTGCGCATGGATGACCGGCTCGTCGCGACGGAGCATCCGCCGCTCTCCGGCGACGACGTCAAAGAGCTCGCGTACAGCCTCATTGCTCCGGACAAAGTCGAGCGCTTTGAGCGGTGGAAGGAGCTCGACTTCGCCTTTTCGGTTGAAGGGCTAGCCCGGTTTCGTGGGAACTATTTCATCCAGCAAGGCTACATTGGAGCGGCCGTTCGTATGCTGCCGTTTCGTATCATGAGCTTTGATGAGTTGGGGCTGCCATCGCCGATCGTGACCGAGCTGTGTCTTAAGCCCAAAGGGTTAATCCTCATCACTGGTGCGACCGGCTCGGGCAAGACGACCACGCTGGCCTCCATGGTGGACTATCTTAACGCCAATCGCGATCATCACATTATTACCATTGAGGACCCGATCGAGTACACCCATACCAGCAAGCGCTCCATCATCGATCAGCGCGAGGTGGGGACCGACACCCAGTCATTTGCCCAAGGACTGAAGCATGTCTTACGCCAAGATCCTGACGTGATTCTGATCGGTGAGATGCGAGATCTTGAAACGATTGAAACCGCCCTCATTGTTGCTGAAACAGGTCACCTGGTCTTGGCCACACTCCATACTTCTGATGCGGTGCAGACGGTCAACCGTGTCGTGGACGTGTTTCCATCACACCAGCAGAACCAGGTGCGCTCCCAGCTGTCCATGGAGCTGCTGGCGGTGTTCTCCCAACAGCTAATTCCCAAGGCCAACGGGCGCGGGCGGGTCCTGGCGGCGGAGGTGTTGATCGTCAACCACGCGGTCCGCTCCTTGATCCGCGAGCAAAAAATCCACCAGTTGTATTCAGATCG
>CAYNXT010000155.1:0-4043 GCA_964401235.1 uncultured Planctomycetales bacterium | reverse complement strand
ATACACACTCTTTCCCTAACGACGCTCTTCCGATCTCAAAATGGTGCGGGAGTCGACTTTCGACGCCACCTGGAACGCAATGCGCGCAGGAAAGTTCGCCTTGATGACACCGGTAATCACGTCCACGGACGGACGCTGGGTGGCTAAAATGATGTGGATCCCAACGGCACGTGAAAGCTGTGCCAGTCTCGTGATGGCACTTTCCACATCCTGTGAGGCGACCATCATCAGATCGGCCAACTCATCAATCACGATCACCAAATACGGCAATGGCCGGCCATCATCCCCCCACTCGTCGGAGATTGCCGAAAGCAATCTGGCCCCAGAGGGGCCTGCCCCTGGCACCCGACGGGTGGGGGGATCATCCTCAGGCCCCGGAGCAGGCTTCAACGCCCCAGAGGCTAAGCGTTTGTTATAGAGATCGATGTTCCGGACGCCGGCCTTCGCTAGCAATTGGTAGCGCCGTTCCATCTCCTGCACCGCCCAGTGCAGTGCCACGGACGCTTTCTTAGCATTGGTGACGACTGGAGCCACCAGATGCGGAATATCGTTGAACAGGGCCAGCTCCACCATCTTCGGATCAATCATCAGGAACTTCACCTGTTCAGGACTGGCATGGCAGAGCATGCCGACCAGGAGGCTGTTGAGGCATACCGTCTTGCCGGAACCAGTCGCCCCGGCAATCAACAGGTGAGGGCATTCCCGCAAGTCCGTCACAATAGCGTTGCCGGAAACATCCTTGCCGATTGGCAACGCCACCGGGGAGGGGTTGCCGGCAAATTCATGCGCCGTGATGATTTCCTTCAGATACACCATCGTCGTAGACCCGTTCGGCACATCGATACCGACTCGTCCCTTGCCGGGAATGGGTGCGACCACATGGCAATTCGCCGCTTTCATAACCAGAGCCAGATCATCCGCAAGCGAAACAATCTTCGTGAGCTTCACCCCAGGAGCCGGGGTCAATTCATAGCGGGTGACCGACGGGCCGCGGTCGATGTTCACCACGCTGGCTTCAATCCCGAACTCTCTGAGCGTCTCTTCTAGCACGCGAGCATTGAGCTGCAAATCCTCGCTCATCTGACGCTCAGAAATCGGAGGGGGGTTCGTGAGAAACTCAAGTGAAGGCAGTTGGAATCCGCCGGGAGCCTGACGGCGAGGCGGCGTCGGAATCGTCTTGGGTTTTGGCTCGATCGTCGAGCGAATTCGCACGCGAGGCGCTGCCTCCTCTCCCCCGTTCGCAGCGTCTTCACGCGCGCGGACAGCCACCGTGGGACTGGAAGGAAGAGCCGACATACCAGCCGGTGCCGGACGCCTCGCCCACATGCCGAAGAGCGATTTCAGGCCGGACGCCACTCCACTGGCCGTTAGCCGAAGCATCTGGCCTGACACGACGAACCACGAGAGGAGCGCAATGCAGGTTGCCGTCAGGATCGTGCCCGCATGCCCCAGATAGTAGCGCCCGGCACGCGCGAAGAGAAATCCGACCATGCCACCCAACTCAGCCTGTGCGGCTTCGGCGCGGACGCCCAGCGAGGCCAGGACAGCGAGGCTGCTCATGAGACTCACCATTGCTAAGAGCAGCGTGGTCCAGCGTGCCTGTATGTGCTCGCCGCGCCACCACCGACGCGCCAATAACCAACAGAGGAAGGGCAGTAAAAATGCGGCCCAGCCGAATCCGCCGCGGCCCACAAACGCCAGCCAAGCTCCAATGGTTCCACCGAGATTGCCCGTGGGATGTTGAGGATGCGAGCTCAGGAGCGGAATATCGGCGGGATAATAGGTGGCAAAGCACAGACTGAGGAAGAACCCGACGGCGATCCAGACAATCGCCCACGCGCGCGCGGGCCAGAGTTTCCCAGCGAGCTTACTGGGCGCGCTTCTTGGAGAGATTGATCCGTCCCTGCTCATCAATCTCGATGACTTTCACGGGGAATTCATCACCAATTTTGACGACGTCTTCCACCTTACTCACGTACTTATCTGCAAGTTCCGAAACGTGCACGAGCCCTTCCTTGCCAGGCAGAATTTCACAGAAGGCCCCGAAATTCATGATGCGCTTGACCTTGGCCTTGTAGACCTTGCCCACTTCGACATCTTCGGTCAGGGTGCGGATGATCTCCAGCGCGCGCTGAGATTTCGATGCGTCATTGGAGGCCACCGAGACGCTGCCATCATCCTCGATGTCAATGGTCGCCCCAGTTTCCTCGATAATCTTTCGAATGGTCCGTCCGCCTGGGCCGATCACATCGCGGATCTTCTCCGGATTAATCCTCAAGGTGGTGATGCGCGGCGCGTAGAGTGAGAGTTGGGGACGGGGCCGCTCAATCACCGCGGCCATTTTCTCCAGCACGCTCATGCGCGCCGGATGCGCCTGCGAGAGGATCTTGGTGATCAGCTCTACCCCCAAGCCTTCCGGCAATTTCACATCAACCTGGAGCGCCGTCGTGCCCAGACGCGTGCCGGCCACTTTAAAATCCATATCGCCGACATGATCTTCCAGACCGGAAATATCGGTCAGAATCGCCTGACGAGTCTGCTCCTTCACGAGTCCCATGGCCACGCCGCTCACCGCCGCCCGGATCGGTACCCCGGCATCCATGAGGGCCAATGTGCCGGCGCATACGGTCGCCATACTGGAGGAGCCGTTAGATTCCAAAATATCGGAGACCACGCGGATCGTGTAGGGAAACTCTTCTTTGGGCGGAATCATGGGTTCCAGGGCGCGCTCAGCCAAAGCGCCATGCCCGATTTCCCGACGCCCAGTGCCCCGCAACGGCCGTACTTCATTCACGCTAAAGGGCGGAAAGTTGTAATGCAGCATGAACCGTTTATAGGATTCGCCTTCCAGGGCTTCAATGAGCTGCTCATCATCACTTGTGCCCAGCGTACTGACGGCAAGGCTCTGCGTTTCTCCTCGCGTGAACAACCCTGAGCCGTGGGTCCGAGGCAGCACCCCGACTTCGCATGTGATCTCTCGCAGTTCAGTATATCCGCGGCCATCGATACGCTGCTGGCGATCCAAAATAGCCTTGCGAGCCTCTTCGCGATCAATGATCTCAAATGCCTGAGCCACCTCCTCCGCCGTGACCGTGCCGTCGACCGTCAACGGCTCGGTCAATTGAGCCAGCAGTGTCCGGATGGCTTCGTGTCGTTGCGCCTTCTTTTTCGGCTCATTGATGCGCGCAAGCTCCGCCACGGCCGCCGCTCGAACTTTCTCGATCAACTCTGGAGGCGCTTTGCGAATTTGCCAGTGAGGATTCTTCGGCTTGCCGGCTTTGGCCACCAGCTCCTCCTGCAGCGCGATCATGGTCTTGATCTGCTGCTCGGCAAACGCAATCGCATCGATGAGCTGCTGCTCCGGCACCTCTTTCAGACCCGCTTCGATCGTGGTAATACCGAGCTTCGTTCCCGCCACGACGAGGTCAATCGAACTTTGCGTCAACTGCTGATAGGTCGGGTTGGCGATCAATTGGCCGTCGATGAGTCCGACGCGCACCGCACCTAGCGCATGCGGGAAGGTGATGGAGGACAACCGCAGCGCGCACGAGGCCCCCAGCACCGCCAGCACGTCAGGATCGTATTCCCCGTCGGAGGACAATACCGCGGCCATGACCTGGATCTCATGCAGGAACCCCTTGGGAAACAACGGCCGGATGGGACGATCAATCAGGCGAGACGTGAGGATTTCTTTTTCGGTGGGCCGGCCTTCTCGTTTGAAAAACCCGCCGGGGATTTTGCCGGCCGCATAACTCTTTTCGCGGTAGTCACACGTCAGCGGCACGATGTCGGCTCGCGCGGAAATACCCTCACTACACACCGCCGTCACGAGTACGACGGTTCCGCCCTGCTGTACTACGACCGAGCCATCAGCCTGGCGGGCCCATAATCCGGTTTGCAGAGAAATCGTCGAGCGGTCGAGCGACGTTGAGACGCGGGTGGTCATCCCACGCCCTGCCTGCCAACGCGGCTTCGAAGTGTCATGGCGCGCAGCAGCCGCGTTGAATGGACTGCGTCCATGGTCGCGTAGCGACCCCAGGCAG
>CAYNXT010000154.1:0-4045 GCA_964401235.1 uncultured Planctomycetales bacterium | reverse complement strand
AAATTGCGCCTCGACAAGTCCAGAAACGTCGTCGCGGCCGCCCTTCTTAGGACTCATCTACACAACCCGTTAAATTGTATCACCGGAACTCCAGAATCTACGAAGATCTCCTGAAGGTGCTTCATAAGATGGGTTGTTCCAAATGCGATAGCCCCCGCGGCGTTGATTTGGCCCAACAGGCCAAATCAGCGGGGGTGCCAGCCCAGATCAGCTAGGCGGGACGATTTGGGATGCTTCCGGTGTTCGAGATTCTCCCTAACCTCAAGAGACGAGGACCGTCCCGCGCAATGGTTGCACGCAGGCTGAGAGAAAAATTGGGGTGAGTCCGTGGACGCCGTTAGAACGTTGGAGGGTGCTTCAGACGCCGCTTGGACCAAGTTCCTCGCTGAGTTCAAGCACTGGTGCGCTTCCGAAGAGGCCCGGCTGCTCACCACACAGCTTTCCACGCGCTAATTCAAACCACGCACTCTCAGGCATCAAGGTAGTTGGCGATCTCCCCCATAGTCCCCGCTCTTTTCAGATGCTCAGGTATTTCCCTCAGCCAGTGCTGTCCTGCAACCTTGAACGGTCCATACGCCTGTAGCGTGGCTCCAGATACGACGATGTAGTGATACATGTTCCAAGGGTAGCCACGCCGAGCGTCGTCCGCATCAGGCTTGATTACATCAATCCCACCGACTACGGGTTGCCGGAGCTTCCCACCCCACACTTCGATCCGAGGCAGTCCGTAGTCTCCGCTCGCATACACTGAAAAATCGGGCCGTCTCAACCACGGTGGAACCGCCTGACCAACCAGGTGCCGTGCCGCCCAGCTCTCTTTGCCGAGTTCATAAAATACGTGTGCTTCTATCGGTTTCGGCTTGTCCGCGCCCATCGTCACGCCATCCTCTGTTGGCTCTACCTCTTGCGGTACGCATCGCGCCGGTGTCGTACTCGCGCCACGGTGACGAGCTTCGCCTTGTCGTCAATCACGTACAGGATGCGGTAGTCTCCAGCTCGCACGCGGTACTCATCCTCGGAGCCTTCGAGCTTGGTGCATCCGTGCGGGCGGGGAGTCTGCTCCAACTCCAACATCGCGGCGTCCACCTGTCTGACGACTTCAGGAGGTAGACGCTTGACATCCCGCTGGGCGGCAGGAGCGATCTCAACCTGGTAGGACACGTCTTATAGCCCAAGCGTCTTGCGAAACGTACGGTAGGATACCCGCTTGCCAGGTTCAGCCAACGCTTTCTGGATCGCTTCGCGGTCAAGCTTGTCTTCGAGTTTCTGAAGGAGTTCCAGATCGTCCATCGGCACAACTGCCGCCACGTCCTTGCCGCCACGCCGGCAGACGACAATCCGTTCTCCTCGATATGACACGCGGTTGAGCGTATCGGCGAAACGCTCCCGCGCCTCAGTCGCCGTAAAGCGCACCGGTGTTCACCTCCAGGCTGAAACGTCCCAAGTGTATTGATGAACGTCCAGTAAGAGTATGCCCGCGTGGGGCGGTTATGTCAAGGGGGTTCTGCAAGTTCGTTCGCTTGCCAGTTCCTCTGCCGGAGGATGGGAAAGTTCCCCTTGACACGCATGGGGACTTTTGTTAGTATACTAAATAAACATTCTATGGGAGGATGCTATGAGTGAAACAGAGACCTTCGGACAAATGTTGAAGCGGCTCCGAGACGCTAGGGGGTGGACGCTCCGAGAGGCCGCTGATCGCCTTGGAATCAGCTTCCCGTACCTGAGCCAGCTAGAGGCGGGAGTAGCAAAGAGGCCCTCCGAAGACCTGGCAAAGAAGATCGCTGAAGTCTTCGGTGAGAACCAGGAAAAGGTGATGTTCTTGGCCCGCAACATTCCCGCCGAACTTGAAGAGATTATGCGGAAGTACCCCACGACCTCTCAACCTTATTTTAAACCGTCTCACTTTAGGAGAGGCTCAAAGCGTGAGGGTCAAAAATGAACGCGCCCTACCTCACCAAGGAAGTCATCAGGCAGTATGCGACGGAACTGCTCAAACAATACGAACGAGTGCGAGGAAAACCTGTAACGTTTCCCCTTGATGCTGCCGACCTCTTTGAACGGCTCTTCGGGTTGGCCACAATCTACGACGATCAAGGCGTCCTCAACAAAATAGAACTTGGACTCATCGGATGCCTGTTCCCTGACGGCCACATATCACCTTGGGAGAGAGATAAGGTCATCGCCGTGAATGTGACTACAACGCCGCCTCCAGGGTATGAAAATCGGGGACATTGTGCGATCTTTACTTTCGAACTGCACCCTCAACGACACAACTCTTTGTCCTACCTACCGTAAACCCTACCAACTCCTCCGCGATGCCCTCCAAATGAAAGAAACGGGTCCAACTCCAGACGCGAGCGCCACCAGAGCCGGCTTGTCTGGGATTCGGACCTGGAGGAGGCCAGCGAAGCTCCTCCCTACATCCTCTTGGTTGACAACTGGTTCCCGCTCCGCCCCAGGCGCCGCCGGAGGCTCATCAGCGGTAAGCGCCCTGCGCCTTCCGGCACTGTCATATCCAAAGTGCACTAAGTCTGATGGGGGTGACACTACTGCACTCTTGATATACCACTTTGAGCCCGCTCCCGTCATTAGTCCTCTTGCGGGAATTCGTTTGGGATGTTTGCATGCAGGTTTGCAGCGACATGAAGGCTCTGCAACGCATCCAGGTGCTCTATGGGAAGTTGCGGCACCTGTGAGGCAATCGAGAGAGTCTGGCTAGCGGGAGCGTCCTCGTCTTCCTTGCCGTAATGGTGGGGATGATTCGTGAAGACTACCAGATTATACGGGTCGCGCCCACCGTGCTGCTTACCGATTGCCTCCAGCAGCTTCCAAATCACCCGTGGAGGCGCATACGGCTCCATGGATTCTGGCCGGAAAACTGCTGCTGCAACGTCCGGTGGGAGATTTGTGTCAAGGAACACGGCTAACGGGTGAACCGGCTTCTTCGCGATCGCGTCATTGAGTAGCTTGCCAAAACGTAGGTTCACCTCATTCTCGAGCTCGGGTTCACCCTGCCGCCCAAGGACCCCCGGCCTGTGCTTGCTCTTCGCCTCAACCGCTACCTTCTGACCGGTACGCTCGTGCGTGGCGATGAACTCCGCGTGCCGCTTGCTTCTATCCTTCTCGTCTTCATGTTCCAGCTTGAACCCCGCTCTGAAGCACGTCGCCTCGGCGAACAGCTCGTGTCGTGCGCCTTGAAATTGGTCACGATGCTTCAACCGACTCAAAAGATCCTCATCAAGCCGGCCATTATGCTGCACAACGTATAGGTCGTAGGCCAAACTCAGGTAGGCCAACATGAAGCCATTCGGCACCGCATCGTAATACCCTGCCGCATTGCGCGGCTGTCTCTTCATGAACTCAAGGGACTTCGTTCTCAGCTGGACAGCTTGGTGTTGTTCCTCAAACGGTCTCGCCAGCTCGGCTTGCCCCCACTCCCTTCCGAACACGGCAGGCAGATAATCCTTCAGGAAATCCGGAAAGAACCGCCAATTTTTTGAATAGTGGACCGTGCTCCCCACGGCGACCATCTTGTACCCCTTGAAATCAGTCGCAATCTGGGGGCGAACGTGCCCGTACTGTTCGATTCGCTCACGCTCCCCCTTCTCAAACTCGGTGATCTTCTTGAGGATCTCGGCCGGCACCGTGTCGGGCATGGATACCGGTTGGTTCAGACAGCACTTCTTGTACTTGCTGCCACTCCCACACGGACATGGGTCGTTCCGTCCGACCTTGCCCTTGGCAATTACCGCGTTCACCATATTTAAGCCCATAGATCCGTCAACTTGATCTGGTCGTAGGTCAGCCGGCGCTCGATCACGTCACCTGAGACCTGAAAGCGAGTAGCCATCATGTCCACAATGAGAGACTTTGCGAAGTCCGTCTCCTTGATAACACTCCTCGCCTTTACCTGTTTCGCGGCAGACTTCAGCTCGCGCTGCAACGCCTCCGGTGGCACAAGGACCAGACCGGCGAAACTGTGCGCCTGCCACTCCAGCCGGCTCAGCTCTAGATCAGGAAAGGTCCGCACAAACCGCTTCCATTC
>CAYNXT010000153.1:0-4091 GCA_964401235.1 uncultured Planctomycetales bacterium | reverse complement strand
CTCGTCGTCTCCTTTCGCGATTGGTTCCGAAATCACCGCGGCGCCGCCGAGCCAACCCTGCGCCAGTTTTGTCGTGGCGCTGCCGGTCTGCTCGACGCACTGGGTGCGGACCCCAGCCCATGGAGTGCACAGCAGGTACGCAAGTTCGTGCTCGACTGTGCCCGCCAGTGCGGGGCCAGCACCACTCAAACACTGATCACATCCCTGCGGGCTTTCTTGCGTTACCTCAGCTTTCGCGGGCAGTGCCCCGCCGACCTCGATCAAGCTGTCCCGGCGGTAGCGCATTGGCGCTTGGCACCCCTGCCGTGGTGTCTCTCGGCAGAGGAGGTGGACCGCCTCATCGCTGCCTGTGAGGGCAGTTCCACGAGGCGCCTTCGCGATCGGGCGATCATCCTGATGCTGGTGCGGCTCGGGCTCCGCGCGAGCGACGTAACCCAACTTCGCCTCTCTGACATTGAGTGGCAGAACGGCACTCTGCGAGTGATGGGCAAGGGACGCTACGAAGTACGGTTGCCTCTGCCCCAGGAGGTCGGCGAGGCGATCCTTCGTTATCTGGAGTGCCGGCCTCCAGTCGGCCATTCGGATCGCCTGTTTCTTCGCCACATTGCTCCCTTCAAGCCGTTCATTACTGGCGATTGCGTGTCGTCAGTGGTGAGAGGCGCCATGCAACGTGCCGGTGTCGTAGCACCGGCAAAAGGCGCCCACCTGCTCCGCCATACCGCGGCCACGGAAATGTTGCGCCATGGCGTTCCTCTCGACCAGATCGGCTTGGTTCTGCGCCATCGCAGCATCGACATGACCGCGTATTACGCCAAAGTGGATGTCGCGTTGCTCAAACAAGTCGCCCAGCCGTGGCCGGAGGTGAACTCATGATCCCCGCCGTGGAAAACTACCTCGCCGTGCGGCGCGCGGCAGGATTTGAACTTAAGAATGCAGACTATCTGCTGCGCAGCTTTGCGCGGTGGGCTGCGCAGCGAAGCGAGACGCACATCCGCGCGACAACGGCAGTTGATTGGGCCAGTCAAAGCGTATCGGTCGCGCAACGCGATGAGCGGTTAAAAACCCTCTGCCGCTTCGCTCGTTACTTGCGTGTCGAAGACAACCGGCACGAACTGCCACCCTCCACTTACTTTGGCTACCGCAAGACCCGGCGCCTGCCCTACCTTTATTCTGGGGTCGAGATCCGTCGCTTGCTTGCCGCCGCCTTGCAACTCCGGCCGCCCCACTCGTTACGGCCACAAACCTATGCGACGTTGATTGGGCTCCTGGCTGTGACCGGTCTGCGGGTCTCTGAGGCGTTAGCTCTGCGGTTTTCCGATGTCACACCCCAGGGGCTGCTGGTCCGCAAAACCAAATTCCAGAAAACCCGCTTGGTGCCGCTACACGACACCGCCGCGGCAGCCCTCGACCGCTACTTGATGCGGCGCCGAAAGTGTGCCCGTGGAGAGGGCGTGTTCACCGCTGATGACGGCCGGCCGTTGCGATATGTGGAGGTTTACGCCACGTTTCGAAAGCTGTTGAAAACGGCAGCCATCTCGTCTTCCCGCGGCCGCCGCCCTCGCTTGCATGATCTTCGCCACACGTTCGCAGTCAGGGCGCTGGAGGCAAGCCCGGAGGGCCGTCAGCAAGTCGGCCGACACATGTTGGCCTTAGCGACCTACATGGGTCACGTTAACATCGATGCCACCTACTGGTATCTGGAAACCACGCCCGAACTGCTGCGGGACATCGCTACGGCGGGCGAAACCTTTCTTTGGGGAGGACAGCTATGACCTCAATCGCACCCTACATCGAGACGTTTCTACGCGAGTATCTTGGCCATCAGCGAGGCGCCAGCCCGCACACCTGTGACTCCTACGCTTACAGTTTCCAACTGCTGTTGGAGTTTGCCGCAAAGAGACTCCATCTGGGCCCCTCAGCGTTGAGGCTGGAGCAGTTGGATGCTGAACTGATCAGCGCCTTTCTGAAAGATTTGGAGGATAGGCGTCGAAACTCACCGGACACGCGAAACGTTCGGTTGGCCGCGATCCGCTCTTTCTTCCGCTTCCTGGAGCATCGCCAGCCAGCCGCGCTCGAACAGATTCGTCGTGTCCTGGCAATCCCCTTCAAGAAAACCAGCACTCGCCTGGTTCCGTATCTGGTGCAAGACGAGGTGCAAGCCCTGCTTGATGCCCCCGATCCGGCAACGCGTGAAGGGATCCGTGACCGGGCCATGTTGCACCTCGCCGTCTGTGCTGGCCTCCGGGTATCGGAACTGACGGGCTTGTGCACTGCGGATATCGTCCTGCCCTCCATGAGCATTCGTGTTCACGGTAAAGGCCGTCGAGAACGGGCGCTGCCTCTTTGGAAAACAACTGCCACGGCACTCCGGGCATGGTTGGCGGTGCGTGGAACGGTCGCGGCTCCTGAGTTGTTTGTCAACGCGCGCGGCGAGCCAATGAGCCGTTGGGGATTCGCCTACGTGCTGCGGCGCCATGCGCAAACGGCGAGTCGCAAGTGCCCATCGTTGTTGAAGAAACCGCTCTCGCCACATGTTCTGAGGCACACCTGTGCAATGGTCGTGCTCCAAGCCACACACGACATCCGCAGAGTTTCGCTCTGGCTGGGGCACAGTAATCTGGCCACTACTGAGGTCTATACCCGCGCCGATCCGACTGAAAAACTGGAGGCCATTGAGGCCATCGTGCCGCCGCATCTGCGGAGGGGATCGTTTCGGCCCACTGACAAGTTGATCGCACTCCTGAAGGCCGTGTCCTAATGGAGAGTCGAAAGGGCGTGTGGCCATCGCTGCGCGCCCCTACGGCAACTACACTCCCCATAAGGAAGTACTTTCCATTAGGCAGGAGTTATAGGCCGGGCGCTCAAAGTCACAGCAGTCGCATTTCTCCAGATGACCTCCCAGTTCTGCGGTACGGCAGGTCTCGATGGCGCGCATGACCTTGAGGTGGGACCGGGGCAAGGGGTGAGCGCGGCGGTAGCTCTCCCCGTGCTCCCGAAAGATGTCTGCCAGCTCTGGTCTGTGCGCTGCCGGCGGGCAACCAGCAGCAGGCTCCATGGAGAGGCGCTACTCCAAGGCCGATTCGTGGAGCAGATCCAGGGGGCTGAGCGTGCGGGTGAGTTTGTGCTGGCGGATCTGGAGGTAGCGCTGGGTAGTGAGGATAGAGTTGTGACCGAGAAGGGTCTGAATGGTTCTCAGGTCCACTCCCTCCTCCAAAAGATGCGTGGCAAAGGAGTGGCGAAGAGAATGGCAGCTTGCAGGCTTGAATATCCCTGCCCTTCGGACGGCTTCTTTGACTGCCTTCTGTAATACGGATTCGTGAAGATGGTGCCTGCGCTTCTCCCCGGTAACCCGGTCGACATAGTGACTGGTGGCAGGAAACGCCCACTGCCACCCCTTCCGCAAAACCTCGCGGTACAAAAACAGAAGGGCGTTCAAAGCCTGGTTCTGGGTTGAGGCGCTTACATGGAAGTCACTGGCCAAGCTGGAAAGAAAGTGGGCGATCTCTGCTTCGCCCATTTCCAGGGGATGGCGTTTGTTGTGAAAAAAGATGAAGCGCTTAATCCAATGGATATAGGCTTTTTCTGTTCGGTAGCTGTAGTGCCGCGTGCGGATGGCCTGGCGGACCTGGTCAAGGAGCCTGGGTTTCGGCGGCCCCGAGGCAGAGGCCGCCACCGCCGGTTGCTCGCTTCGACTTACCACTTTGAGTCTGGCGTCGGCTAGATTTCTTACCTTGCCATTCTCCATAGAGACCTCCCTGCCAGATTGAAGTCCGCAAAAAGTAAAACGCCCGATCCCTTACCAGACGAACCAATTCGCCTGATAGAGAATCGGGCTCCCGTCCTCAGTCCGACCTATGCTTGGGCAGATCCTTTACCCCTAAGCAGGGGCAACTTCCGTGTTCCTTTCTGCCCTACCTATCGGCTAACTCTTTAGACGAAAGTGACGGCAATTCGCTTCAACGAGATCACGGAGAGAGAGAACCAGCTACAAGGACCGCTTGGATTAGGTAGGGCCCAAAAAAAATTTATCTCTCTCCCCACAGCTCTTCCATGTAGTCTTGCAGGGCCTTTTTCATAGGGAACTGCGGGCT
>CAYNXT010000152.1:0-4105 GCA_964401235.1 uncultured Planctomycetales bacterium | reverse complement strand
GTCGTTTGGATGCTCCTCAACACTGAGGCTTACCTGCGAGCCTTCATGGGAAAACTTCACCGCATTGGCAATCAGATTGACGAGGACTTGCGTGATTTTATCCGCATCGGCAAAAATGTTGGGCGCGCCGTTCATGGCGGCCACCGAGAGCGTTGTCTCTTTGCTTTGGGCGACGGGTTCCATGGCGGCGATGACCTCCTGCATCAACGCCGGCACCTCCACCGGCCCCTTGGTCAGCATGATTCGTCCGGCTTCGATCTTGGCCATATCTAGGAGATTCTCGATGATCCGAGAGAGCCGCTCCACGTTGGCTGACATGATCCCCAGATACTCCTGCTGCTCTTTGGTCACCGGCCCGGCGATCTGATCGGCTAGGATGGAGGTGAATTCCTTGATGGTAGAAAGTGGCGTGCGCAGCTCGTGGCTCACCATCGAAATCAGATCGGACTTGAGCTGATCTACCCGCTTGAGCTCCTCATTGGCGCGCCGCAATTCCGCGTTGCGCTCCTCAAGCAGCCGAGCCTGTTCCCAGAGCTCGGTTTGAAGCTGCTCGCGCTGGCCGCGCAATTGGTGACGCTCCAACCCTTCCCGGATGACGACAGGAATCGCCGCCAGATGCCCCATGTACGGGGATTTCACAATATAATCAGAGGCGCCGAGTTTCATCGCTTCAACCGCCGCCACTTCATCGCCATGACCGGTGACAATAATCGACACGGCTTCGGGTTTAACGGCCTGCAGGCGCCGCAAGACGTCGATGCCTTTGATGTCAGGTAGTTTCATGTCAATTAAATAGACATCGTGGTCCTTGGTCAGCACTCGCTCAAGGCCTTCCCGGCCGGTCCGAGCGATCTCGACGACAAACTGTTCCTTCTCCAGCGCCTCCTTGGTGAGGAGAGCCTGGCCTTCGTCATCCTCAAACAAGAGCACGGAGAGTGGGTTCATAGTCTGCCTTAATCAGGTAATCTCACGATGTCAAGAAACAGCCCCAATGCCTTAATTCGCTCCTGAAATTCGTCATATTGTACCGGTTTGACGACATACGTGTTGGCGCCAAGGGTATAGCACCGGTTCACCTCTTCCTGATTGTCCGTTGAGGTCAGCATGAGCACGGGGATCATCCGGAGACTCTCATCGGCTTTGATCTTTTCCAGCACCACGAACCCATCCATCTTTGGCATCTTGATATCCAGCAAAACCAGGCCCGGGCGAGGCGATTTGGCCGGATCCTGATAGCCACCCCGCCGCGTCAAGTAGTCCACCGCCTCTTGGCCGTCACGCATCTCGAGGATCTCATTGACGATGCCCCCGCTGCGCAGGTTTTCGCGGATGAGCAGCCGGTGGCCGTCGTCATCATCCACCAGCATGATCAAGATCGAGCGTCCGAGGTTGCTCATCATCTTACCCCCTTAGCAACGTAAAGAAAAAGGTGCTCCCCTGGCCGCGGGCCGATTCGACCCACATCTTTCCGCCATGGGACCGGAGAATTTTTTTCACGTACGCCAGACCGATGCCTTCCCCCGGCGTATTCACCGCTTCTAACCTTGTGAACATTTGAAAGATGCGCTCTTGATCCTCCGGGGCGATGCCGATACCGGTATCTTTGACGTAGCATTCCACTTCATGATCGCGCTCGCTGCCCCCGATCTCGATGAATCGTTTGTCGACAGGTCCCATGTACTTAATGGCATTGGAGAAGATATTGGAGAACACCTGATTGATTTCATTGCGCCGGCATGGTACCGCCGTGGGCAGCGGATGGCGGATGACGCGGATCGCCTGCTCCTTGAGCTGATGATCAAAAATGGCCAGCACATCATCCACGATTGCGTCGAGATTATTCGGCTGAATCGGATCGGCCTTCCGGCCCACCCGCGAAACAGCCAAGAGGGAGGAAAGCAGGGCATCCATCTTCTCCACCCCCTTAGAGATAAAGCGCATGGACTCGGTAAATCGCGCCTCGACGTCGGTGCGCAGCGCATCCACCTGGCTGCGCACGCCATTGGCTGCGCTCTGCTGGGCGACGTGATCGAGCGTTTGGAGCGTCCGCTGCATGATCGGCTCCAGGCGCTTGGAGAAGCCTTGGATGTTGATGAGCGGGGCGCGCAAATCGTGGGAGACCACGCGCAAGACATCTTCCATCTCTTGATTGAGCGCGGAGAGCTCTTCGGTGGAGCGCTCCAGTTTTCTCGTATACTCGGCTAGATGCGTATGAGACGATTCCAGCTCTTCGACCATGCGATTAAACGCCCGCGCAAGATCGCCAAGCTCATCATCTGTTGTCACCGCAACGTGCTGCGACAGGTCTCCTTGGTCGGCAATGCGCCGAGCGGCCTCGGTAAGTTCGCCCAGCGGTGTCGTGATGCTGCGCGTAAAGTAGCGCCCGAAGACGGTGACGACAAAAAGGATCTCCAACATCGCCAGCCACGCAAACAGCACAAAATGGCGCAGGGGTGCTGAGAAATCTTCGGGCAGGGAGACGGAGAAAACCGTCCATGCCGGATCGCTTAGCCGAACAAACGAAATGACGCGGTGTTCTCCGACCCGGTCCACCCATGAACCGGCAGGCTTGCGCAGCCGTGTTTCGATCTGGTAGAGCCGCTCCTGTCGTAACGTCGTATAGCCTTTCGGATGAGGGGTCACGATGCTGCCGCTTGCGTCGATGGCAAACGTATAGCCATGAGGGCCCAGCGCGGCGCGCTGCAAGACGGCAATCTTGTCCTGGCTGCGCGCAAAGGTTTCCTGGCGATAGATAGCGGTTTGGAGCTGCTCGAGGCTGCGATCCATCAACTGCTCTTCGACGATGACCTGCCCTAAGCGATAGGCCGCCGGCTGGAACAAACACAACGAGGCGAGCACCAAAACACAGGTCGTGACGAAAAACTTGGTCCCGATCGATCCGTGACGAAGCGGACGCGCATGGCGCAATTGGACGCTGCACCAGGCCAGCACCGGCTGAAGGGCCCGGAGCGTTCCAAAATAACAAAATGCGCCCATCATGCCACCGACGAGTGGAATGGCCGGCAGCGTCTTGGGAATCATCTCGATGAACGGCTGATGTGCGCGCCAATGGACCACAAACGTTCCAAGCAAATAGCCAATGAGCGCGGCTGAAAATGCCCCGATGGCTGCTCGCCTGGGTAGCTGAAGCGCGCGCTCGTAGACAGCCAAACACTGCTGGCGTTCAACCGTCTCTCCTCGGTGCCAGGCCGCTAGGGCGCGATCGATCGGACGATACCAGAGAAACGGCAGCACCAGCACGCAGAATCCTCCCACTAAGGGCACCAGCGTGAAATACATGAGGTAAATCCACATCCACTGGTGCTCGTTGAGCAACCACGTCAGCCAGCCGTAGGTAAACGCAGGTCCGTAGCCAAACACAGTGAGGCCGATCAGCAAGGCTCGCAAGAACTTCCAGCGAACCTGCTTCGGCAGGGGTGGCAACATGGCAGTTGTCTTAATATCCGTCATGGGCTTTTAAGCACGGTTAATCAGCACTAATCGTAAGTATACCTGAGGGAGACGCTTGCCGACAAAGGCTGGGCAGCGGGTGACACCGGAGGGGAGGCCCCTGCCGACTGGCCGTTCGACCGCGGGAGAGGAGGCTACGTCGGCTACGACTGCACCTGGGCCCCTGCGGCGTTAGGCCAGTCGGCGGGGTCCCGCAGGGGGCAGGACCCGCTGCCAGGATGCTAGAGAGATGCGGCCCAGCGCAGGAAGCGCAAGAGCGCTCTCCAGCGCAAGGCGATAAAGGCGAAGAATTGTGATGCGGTCAGATCATCGGCGTGCAGCAGTCGCCCCTGAGCATCTTGGATGCCGTAGGTTTCTATGCGCCAGCGCAGAAGTGGGGAGCGCCATGGCGTCAGGAGTTGGGGCCAGGCCAAGCGAAGAGCTACAACGATCATACGTACCCACACCATCAGGGGAATGACGAATGCCGAATTGCGAGTGTCGAATGAACTACCGTAAATTCGTCACTCGAGAATCGGCATTCGAAAACCTCTTCAGCTCTTGGTGCTGATCTGTCGCACAGCGGTGAGGGCTGCGTCGTAGTTCGGGTGCGAGGTGACTTCTGGCACGTACTCGACGTAACGCACGGTGCCGC
>CAYNXT010000151.1:0-4112 GCA_964401235.1 uncultured Planctomycetales bacterium | reverse complement strand
GCGGGGGCGACGCGCTGCGGCCTAGGGCTGAGAGGTCGTTGCTGGCACTTTCAGGGTGGTAAGACGGGTTAATATTGAGAGCCATTGGGGAATGGTGTATCTGAGCGTGAGCGAATGCGCTATTTTTGACTAAACTCGTATAATCAGCAATAGTTCAGCCCTCTCCTATAGACTTTTCCACATGACCTGATACGATTTTTAGCCTATAGCGCAGTCCTCATTATCAGAAATTTCATCGAAATCGTGTTCGTAGAGTTGCTCATCTTCAGCCCAGTATTTTTCTTCCTGTTCCACGACCTTCGCAATCAGCTTTCTACATGTGCTTGGCTTGACCTTCAATAACGCAATGGGCAACTGTTGGCGAAAGTTTTTGATAGTAAAATCACCATGGTCAGCCATATCCCCAACAGGTCTCGATAGGCTGGAGTTCCGGATGATACTGTGGGGTACGCAGGATGCTGTGGCCAGAGGCGTTAGCTAACTGGTCAAGCCGCAATTCTGGAGCAGGAGCAAATTTTTTACAGAGCTTGTACAGCTCCGGTTTTAACATATCAGGGGTCCAGGGAATGTCATTCCTGGTTAAGCACGTACAGAGCTGTTCTTTAGGACTCTGGGGAGTAGGGAACGAATCTTCTACCAAGACGGTATGGTAAGGAGCATTGTCTAAGATGATGAGGGAATGTGACGGGATATGAGGCAGCAATTGCTCGGAAAACCATGTAGAGAAATTCTCCCAGTTCATTTGCCCGTGATAATCGCCCGTCCGTTGCGTTGACTCAAATACCAACTCTGCCCCTTGTACCCATCCTGCTACCGTCATGGCATGGACAATAATCAGACGAGGCCCCTTGCCAGATGCTTTGTTCACCCACGGCCCATCTTCTTCAAGATACCAGGTAAACTGCCCCGAATGGTTTTTGTTCACGAAGGTCTCATCGAGGTACACCTCTGGCCGCTTGAGACTGCCATCTGGATTGCGGTTGGCGCGTTTCTGACGCAAATAGCGTCGTCTTGCCAGGACAACATATTCTTGTTCTTTCAGCCCTGAACGTCGCTTCCCGGTACCATACGTAAAGCCCCAGCGCTGCAACGTCCGCCACAGCGTCACGGGAGAGATATCTACCCCATGGGTTTCGAAGAGAAACTGCCGGAGTTTCTTCACCCCCACACGTTGGCCGGCTAAATTCTTGGTCCGTACATATTCACGAGTGACAGCTTGGAGATTCACGGCAGCACGACAATCAGGTTTCCCTCTTGGTTTTGGAGCTTGTACCTCTAGGGTGTCCCCATTTTGACGATACTCGGCCATGATTCTCTTCACCGTGATTTCTCCGATTCCCAGGGCTTGGGCCGTGCGCAACGTCGGATTCCTCGTTGATACTGCCCTCTGGTTTTTCCTCTCCTCATCAAAATGGAGTTTGAGGTTAATGACCAACTGTTTCATTTCGAGAGTAAACTCTCTCCCCTGAAACGACATCGCCATGATCCTGCTGTGGGTGTCGAGAATGGTTATGGGTGTCGATATCGATGCAAAATCTTACATGGACGAGTCGAGCAGGTCAAGAAATTTTTCGTATCAAGTCATATGAAAAGATCTATAGTAGCCACAATAGTGCCCTGCGGCTGAACCTGACATCGATCCTCGGGGATTTACTTCTCGGATGTGTATATTTAATTAATGCACTTTTGACCTCAGCGCGTTACACTCGAATCCTCCAGTACCCACAACATATCCCGCAGTGTATGTATTCTGAGCGGGTCCCGATGGTTTCTGCAGTTGATCGGCCATTAGGTTAGTGCATAATTTAAGTATACACTCCTGCCTCGTTCTTGTATCATGGGGCCCAACCAAACGGGAGGCGGTCCCCATGAATATCTCTCTCGACGTCGAAGTCCTGCTCAAAGACGGAACCCTCGTTCTCACCGACCGTGACGGTAAGGCCGTCACCTTCTCCCCGGAGCAAACCGTCCAAAAGAAAGTCAGCATGACCACTCTCGGTGAACTTTGCGACCTACCCAAGATTAGGCTGGCCCAAGCCTTCGGCTTCAAGACGCGCAAATCCTACTATGACATCCGAGACGCCGTCCTCAACGGGTTGCCAGCAGACCTGTTGCCCAAAAGGACCGGCCCGCAACAAGCACCTAAACGAACCAAGGAGGTCGAGGCGCTCATAATCCGTAGGCGCTTCGAGAGCGATCTCAACATGTATGAGATCGCCGACGAGCTAACCCAGCTAGGCTTCAACGTCAGTGCCAGACTCCTCGGACAGGTTCTCGCCGACTACGGCCTATCTAAAAAAAACCGCTGACACAAGAGCCGCTCCCTACGCGGCTGCTGGCCAAAGAGCAGATCGAAGTCCTCGACGGCGCCTGCAAACCGCGCAAACTCGTTGTCACTCGTCACGACATCGAGCACAACGTGGCCGCCTTGCTCAAACGCGGGCTGACCACCACCAGCGCCGGCGGTTTTTTCTTCATTCCCTACCTCCTCCAACTCGGCGGCCACCGCCTCGCTGCCTCCTTGGGACCAGTCAAGCGGGAAGGAATCCCCCAGGAGAGACTCGCTCTGGGCATCGTGTTCGAGTCGATCCTCGGATACACCGCTGGCATCCGTGCAGTTGATTCAGTCAGCCGCGCCGACTTCGGCCTGCTCGCTGGACTCCCCTTTCTCCCGTCGCCGTCCACCCAATACCGCTTCCTCCAGCACGTTTCCCTTAAGGACGGACTGGATTTCCAGACGGCGCTGGGCAAACGCCTGGTTTCACTCGGACAGGTCACACCCGGTTTTCCCGTCAACGTCGATGGCCACAACCTCAAGACCTACTCCCGCAAGGAAATGAAACTCTCCTTCCTTACCAAAGAGGACCGCTACGGTAAAGCGATCCGCACCTTCTACACCCAGGATCAGGAGTCGAAGAAGCCTCTCATTGCCCTGGCCGCATACTCCGGAACCACCGTCTCGCAAGTCACCCGCAAGCTGGCCGGTCGGACTCGCGACGTGCTCGGGCGGGACTTCCTCATGGTCGCCGACAAGGAGTGGTACTGCGGTCAACTGATCCAGGAACTCCACAAACAGTGTGGCGTCAAGGTGCTTACCCCCGTCAAGTCCTCGCCCAAACGCAAGGCGGAATTCGACGCCGTCCCACTGGACAGGTACGACCCGACGGTTTGGGGAAACCTTGCCGCCCTCTACACGACGATGACCAACTTTGATGGTCCTTTGCGGTTGCTGCTGAAGAAACGGCGCGACGGCCAATACTTCGCTCTGATCACGCCCGCCTCCGCAATGACCGCAGAGACCGCCATGCCGGCCTACACCAAACGCTGGCGCATCGAAAACTTCTTCGCCGAGAACGCCTTCCTGGGCGTGGACCACCTACCTTCCCTGAACCTCAACGCAATCCAGACTATGCTGTCGCTGCGCCTGCTCGCTTTCCATGTGGTGGACAACTTCCGTCACGACCTCGGACCGACCCACCAAAACAAGACGCCCGAACTCATCCATCGGGAATTCGTCGACGGCATCCAGGGGCGCGTGCAGTTGCGTGGCGATATCATCGCGGTCAGCGTCTATGGATTCGAACACCAGGATGCGGCCGCCGCAATCCTGACCAACCTTGATGCCGAACTCGAACGCGCCGGCGTGGACTCTCGCATCCCATGGCTAGGCAACCGACGGTTACGGTTCACATTCCACTGACCATCAGCCCGCAAAGTGTATACTTCGAGTTGGCTGAACAATTGCTGATGCCTCTGAAGGAAACGATTGAGCGATTGGATGATTTCATGTCAGGGGGTTGCGATGTCTATCGTGGCACCGAAAGGACGCAAGCATCTGTCTGCCGATGCCCTCTTCCGTTTGGTTCGAAGTAGCTTTGCCAACATCACGGATGATCGGAGTGAAGAGGTGGAGATTCCCTTAACCGATGCGCTGATGTCGGCATTGGCCATGTTTTCGCTCAAATCGCCTTCCCTACTGGCTTTTGACAAACAGCGGGTCGAGGGCAACTTGGAAACCATCTATGGCATTGCACGCGCGCCTTGCGACACCCGCATGCGGGAGCGACTCGATCCAGTCTCCCCGGAGTCGCTACGGGCATCGTTCAAGAGCG
>CAYNXT010000150.1:0-4134 GCA_964401235.1 uncultured Planctomycetales bacterium | reverse complement strand
CCTCTACTCTAAACTCCAGAGCACCAGTGTCTCATAGATATTGGCAGAGAGGGCAGCGACCAACAGCATTGAGGAGGAAGAATGCATCTCAAACGTAGAGCATTAGGTTGTCTGTTAATATTTTTTGCCGTTGTGTTATCAGCCAGCAGTGTTGATGTCTGGGCTAAGGAAACGAGCGAAAGGCGCCCGCCGCCACCGGCACCAGTTTTACCCATAGGAGACAATTTCTTCTGCTCCGCTATCTTGGGATCATTGCTATACACGGATGACGCTAACGATCGCGCGGTCAAAGGAAAGCTATTTGATGCTACAGATCGGGTTGCAATGAAAGTAGATGGTGACAAACTTCACGTCTTGACAAAGGCCTCGTTTGAGGTTGGAAATATTGAGAACGATAATCCTTTCAGCGTGCTTGTTAACGATGAGGAACGTGTTGTTGCAATTGATCACGACCTCGTTAGAGACACATCCATCAGCACCTTCGCCTTGAATCGTAAGACAGGCGTTGCCGTGTGGTCGAAAAGTCGTCCGAAGGGCTTTCTCGACACTGTGAATCCAGACAATCAATCGTATATCCTCAGCTGTGAGCCGAGGTAGTCGGAGTTCTGGAACGTTGGTGTCGCATAAGGCGCAAGATCGACGACGCTTATGAAGAATAAATTCGGTAGCTGTGCCTTGTGCAAGAACACAGCGGAGCTCCAAGAGAGCCATTTGATAGCCGCCGGATTTTACAGGTTGATGCGTGAAGGCGTGGCAGATAATCCAAACCCTGTACTAATTTCTGGCGGGATGGCGCGCGCGACCTCTGATCAAATCAAGATGGGCCTTCTGTGTTGTGCTTGTGAGCAGAGATTCAACGCCAACGGAGAAAATTATGTGCTCGCCAATTGTGCTCGCCAAGACGGCAGCTTCGGATTGAGAGACAGTCTGGTTCGGACAACCCCCTTCCATCAAGAGGAGGGGTTCACAATATATGACCTTCGTTATTTACCAGACGCTGGTGACCAGCTGCTATATTTTGGTGCAAGCGTCTTTTGGCGAGCGTCAGTTGCTCGGTGGAAGGATCGGGACAGAAATCTCAGACCTATATCATTGGGCCGTTACGAGGAGGAATTCCGACGATATCTTCTTGGTGAGGTGCAATTCCCCGCAAAGGCCGCTCTGATTCTCCATATATCCAAAGAGGTTGTACCGGAGATGACCGTTGCTTTTCCCTGTACTAACAGAGACTCTGGATTTTTCCGTCACAAGTTTTACGTTCCTGGCCTGCTATTCATCATGTATGTCGGTAATCGAATGCCAGACAGTGCCGTCGAAGGCTCGCTGAACGCACAGGAAAGAGCTGTCGCGTGTCTGTGCAGCTTCACGGATGATTCGTTACATAACGCGGTCGTTAGGAATGCTAAGCAAGCCAAAATGGCGCGAGGTTTGCAGAGTTCGGTCAGTGGCTTATCGGGGCGTGGCTCAGCTTGGCTAGAGCGCCACGTTCGGGACGTGGAGGTCCTGGGTTCGAATCCCAGCGCCCCGATTGTTTGTGTCAGCAAATTGGGTTCTCCGCCGGAGGCGGATCCGCCTTTGGCGGAAAATCCTGCGCAGCGAAGGCCGTCAGGGCCGAGCGGAGTGCCGGAGCCGGAAAGGCTCCGGCAAGCGGCGACCATCGGGGTCGCCGCGGAATGCCGCGCTCGGTGGGAGCGCGGCCAGCGCCCCGAGTCTTTTCTTCAACAGAAGTTCCACGCGTCTTCAACCTGAGGATGGTCGATGGACGAGCAGCTGACAACACTTGAGATTACCGTCCACAAGAGTCACCTGGTGACCATCGGGGAGCGCCTCTACAGTGAGGGGTTTGAGCTGCTCCGAGAGCTGGTCAACAATGCCTACGACGCCGATGCGACAGAGGTGCGGGTCACCGTGACCCCCGACCAGGTGACGGTTGAAGATAACGGAAGCGGCATGGATCTCGAGGGATTGCGGCAATATTTCAATATCGGCTCACCAGAGAAGCGCATACGCCGCACGTCCCCACGGTTCGGCCGTGACCGCATCGGCGAATTTGGGATCGGGAAGTTCGCCAGCCTCTCGGCGGCCCGGTATTTCGAGGTCTGGACCAAGCGGAGCTCGTTTCAAGCGACGGTGACCTTTGATAAAGTGGTATGGGAGGAGGCGGGTGAATCGTGGTCCTTGCCGCTGCGGTACGAGACGCCCGATGCCCAACGCCCCGATGGGACCCGGGTGATCCTGCGGCAGCTCACGAAAAGTTTTGACATCGCGGAGGTCGAGGCGCGTCTCATTGAGACCGTCCCGATCCGCGTGCCGAACTTCTCCATCTCCCTCAACGGCAAACCGCTCACCGCGCGTCCGGTCCAGGGCCAACGGCTGCCATTCCTCGAGGGCACCCCGTATGGGATGGTTCATGGAGAGATCGTCGTCGTTCCCACCTCCCACGCCAGCATGGTGGAAGCCGGCATCGCCTGCAGAGTGAAACAGGTGCTGGTGAGGCGAGAATTCTTCAGCATCGCCTCGTGGGGTGCTGTGGCAGCCCGCATCATCGGTGAAGCCCACGCGGATTTTCTCCCCTTGACAAGCGATCGGAATGACTTTGTTCGGGATAGCCCCGAGTATCACGCGTTTCAAGCGGTCATGGAGTCCGTGATTGCTCGCGTCCGTCCAGAGGTGGCTCGGCTGGTGAACCTGAAGGAGTCGAGACGGTCGGGCCGGATCCTCTACGACGTCCTCGAACGCCTTAAGGAAGCGCTCATCCGCAACCCAGCGTACTGTCCTGACGCGCTCCTTCCGCTGGCTCAAGAAGCCGCTCCCTACGGCCAACCCGGCTATGTGCCAGAGTCTCACGAGCACACCGTTCAAACAGATCAGATTCTTTCAGGGGCATCCCCGGCATCGCCTACTCGAAAGCGCAAACAGGCTCGGCGTCCTCAGGTCAAGGCCTTGACTCCGTCGGCGATCATTCGACGGCTGAAGCTCGGTCACCAGGGCCTCAGTTGCTGTATTGACCACTTCGGCAGCGACGCGCCGGAGTGTTATACCGAAGGCGGTGTCGTTTATCTCAATCGAGATCATCCGCTGCACCAGCAGTTTACCCAGGATCTGCGAGCGTATGCGCTCTATCTCGCCAGGCTGCTGACGCAGGAGATCGCCTTGATGAAGCAGTCGAGAAGCCCGCGGCAGGCCTTCGAGCGACAGAGCCGGCTTCTGCGCGACGCATTCTGCAACATGGAATGACGACGTGAGTACGTCAAGAAAATTCGGCAGGCGCCCCTGCCTGTATATCGTGGCTGGACCCAATGGCTCAGGCAAGACGACGTTTGCGCGAAAATTTCTTCCTGACTACGCTCGATGCAAGGAGTTCGTCAACGCTGATCTCATTGCCGGAGGCCTGTCGCCATTCTCTCCAGAGGGGCGGCTATGCGTGCTGGTAGACTTTTGTTGGAGCAGATCCAGTTGCTGGCCGGCAAGCGCAGTGACTTTGGGTTTGAAACGACTTTAGCAGGAGTCACCTACGTATCGCTCTTACGGAGGCTGAAGGCTCAGGGTTACAGGGTTCACCTCTTTTTCCTGTGGGTTCCCACCGTCGAGGTGGCCCTGGCGAGGATTGCCGATCGAGTTCGCAGAGGTGGGCACGACATCCCTGAGAAAGTGGTCCGACGACGATTTCATAAAGGCATTCAGAACCTGTTCAAGTTGTACCGTCACTGCTGGACTTGTGGATGCTGTTCGATAACTCGGGAGCCGAGCCTTTGATGATTGCTTGTGAAGAAGTCGGTGAGCTTCGCGTGTTCAATGAGAAGCTGTTTGCCAACATCATGGAGGCAGCGATAGGATGAAGAAAAACGGGAGTTTGAAGCGGAGCGTCCATCTGATCAGCGTGAAAGCCGAAAAGGCCTTGAAAGACGCCGTCGCGGAGACCATCCGGGACCACGCCCGGACCGGCGATCCTGTCGTGATCTGGCGCCACGGCAAAGTCGTGTGGGTGCCGGCGAAGCAATTGCTTCAGCAACAGCGTAGAACTGGTTTCATACATACTGTTCCGCACAGATGAGCACAGATTCAATCCACAGATGAGCACAGATATCTGCGCCGCTCTGTGTTGTTGTCTGTGCCAGTCTGTGGGAAGCGGTT
>CAYNXT010000149.1:0-4138 GCA_964401235.1 uncultured Planctomycetales bacterium | reverse complement strand
AATGAATTCATTTCCTGCCATCACCTTTCGCGGTACAAAGTAATCTAAAAATTCTCTCATGTTCTCTTCAATGTGCGTATGGTCGTAGAGATCAATGAAACTTTTCCCTTTCTTCTTCGCCTTATCGTAGGCTTTGTCTCCAGCAGCAAGATTATTCCATGCGTAGCCATCTAATTGATGCTCAAACAACTCAATGACTGATGCATAGTCACGATAGGTTTTTGGGGCAAGCTTTGACTCTTGTTCCGATAAGAATTGCTCAAAGACGTCTTTGATGAACATAGGTCAATCCTTCTGCGTCATGCGCCCGCGTCATTGCAGCTGATCCATGCGCCCTACGCACTCAGGCCAGGCGTCTGGACTGGATGAAATGATGCAGCGTGGACCGGGAGACGCCCAGAATTTTTGCAATCGACGCTTTCGAGACCGTTTTGGCCAGGAGGCTATGAATCTCGGCTTCCTGGCCCGTGAGCTTCGACGTTCCAAGGACGCCTTTAGGCCGCCCCGGTAGCCGTCCCTTGGCTCGGGCCGCGGCCCATCCCTCTTTGGTGCGCTCAGAAATTAGGTCCCGTTCGATCTCCGCGAACAGACCAAACATGGTGATCATCACCTTGGTCTGGAGGTCCTGGGGGCCGTTGAGCTGAATGTGCTCCTTGATGGCCACGAGTCGTACCCGTTGCTTGATGAGGTGGTCCACCAGCTGGATGATCTGGCCCACACTCCGGCCCAGTCGCGAGAGCTCGCTGACCAGGAGAAGGTCTCCCGATTGGACCTGCTCCAGCACCGCGTCCAGTCCCCGCCTGGCTGCCGCGTAGCGTGACGAGACTTGGGCCTCGACAAAGGTATCAACGATGAGCCCTTGCCGATGGGCATAGTCCAGGATAGCGAGGCGTTGGCTCGCGAGGTCCTGGCCGCCAGTCGATATCCGGATGTAAGCCACCGTGCGCATTGCTCATGGTCCTGGTGTCGAACAAAAGGTCCTTGCGATGTTTTTCCCTACCGGAATTCGCTAGGATAGTCAAGCGGATTATTCGACGATATCTATCGAGTCAAACGCTCGTTTTCTTCTAACGATTTCACGTGATCGAAGGGGAGCCTCATGCCGGTTGAAATTCTCACCGACGCCCAAAGCGAACGGTATGGACGCTTTACCGGCGACCCCACACCGGAACAACTCGCACGTTATTTCCATTTTGACGACCATGATCTCGAATGCATCTCACAACATCGAGGGGATCATAACCGCTTGGGCTTTGCGCTTCAGCTCGCAACAGTTCGCTTTCTCGGCACCTTTCTGAGCAACCCGATCGATGTCCCACCAGGTGTCGTTTCCTATGTGGCTCAGCAGCTCGATATCACTCAAACGGCCGGCTTGCCGCGTTATATGGACCGCAAGCAGACCCATCATGCGCATTGCGCCGAAATCCAGCAAAGCTATCAATACTGGGATTTCAATGCTCCCCCGTGGCGATTTCGCTTAAGCCGGTGGCTCTATACCCGGACTTGGCTCAGTCGTGAGCGACCCAGTCACCTTTTCGATCGAGCCACGCATTGGCTCATCCAGCGAAAGGTCTTGCTGCCGGGCATCTCCACGCTGACGCGTCTGATTGCGCACATCCGCGACCGAGCCGCGCTCAGGGCGTGGCAGCGTCTGACCAGACTGCCAAACGAGGACCAACGGCACCAGCTTGAGGCCTTGTTACACGTTCCTGAAGGCAAGCATCGAAGTCGGTTTGATCTGCTGCGGCAAGGCCCGACGCGTGTGAGCAGCCCATCGATGATCGCGGCGTTAGAGCGCTATGAAGCACTCCGGAATCTGGGCATGCGTGAACTGGATTTCTCACACATCCCGCCCGTGTGGTTGAAATCCCTCGCCCGCTATGCGGCAGCCGGCTGGGCGCCGACGATTGCGCGCAGGCCCGAAGACCGACGGATCGCGACCTTAGTCGCTTTTGCGCATGCCTATGAAGCGGAAACCCTGGATGACGCGCTCGACCTTTTTGATATGTTGATCGCGGACATCGCCGCTAGCGCCAAAACCCTCGGACAAAAAAAGCGGATGCGGTCGCTTCGCGATCTTGACGAGGCAGCCCTCGCCCTGGCTGAAGTCTGCTCGATTCTCCTCGACGACGCGCATCCAGATGACGAGGTGCGAACGGCTGTCTTGACCCGGATCCCCCTGGAGCAGATTGCCCAGGCCATTACGACTACCTATAAGTTGGCACGTCCTCCGGAAGAAGATTATCAGGAGGAAATGCTGACACGGTATCACACGGTACGTCGTTTTCTGCCGCGGGTTCTGGACACCATTTCCTTTACTGCTGCGCCGGCCGGCAACCCGGTCCTCACGGCTGTCGACTATGTCAAAGGGTTGCAAGGCCGTCGTAAACCCCAGCTTGATGATGCGCCCCTCAACGTCGTGGATGCGGGCTGGAAACGCCTGGTCATGGATAAGAGCGGGCACGTCAGTCAGTCTGCCTACACGCTGTGTGTTCTGGAGCGGCTCCAAGATCGGTTGCGCCGGCGCGATATCTATGTGGAGGCAAGCGAGCGGTGGAGTGATCCCCGCGCCAAACTCCTCCAAGGAGCGGCGTGGCAAGCCAAACGCACAAACATCTGCCGCACACTGGGCCATTCCACCTCGGCAGATGCCGTCGTGGAAGGTCTCAGTACTGAGCTGGATGCGACCTATCGCCGCGTATCCGCCAGATTCGCCAAGAATGACGCCGTCCGTATCGAACCCAAAGACGGCAAAGCGACGCTGACCATTACGAATCTTGAGAAGCTGGAAGAACCGCCCAGTCTCAGCGGGTTGCGGGAACAAACCTCCGCCCTGTTCCCACGCATCGACTTGGCGGAACTCCTCTTGGAAATCCAAGCTAAAACCGGCTTTGCGGATGAATTTACCCATGTCAGCGAAGCAGAGGCGCGCGCCAGCGATCTCTCAACCAGTGTCTGTGCCGTGCTGCTCAGTGAGGCTTGTAACATTGGCCTGCGGGCGGTTGCACACCGCGACCATCCCGCTCTTGTGCGCGGACGCCTGCATTGGGTGCAGCAAAATTACATCCGGGCTGAAACCCTCACGCGCGCCAATGCCCGGCTGGTTGACTATCAAGCGACACTCCCGCTAGCCCAGCAATGGGGCGGTGGTGATGTCGCCTCTGCCGATGGGCTGCGGTTCGTCACCCCCGTGCGCACGCTCAATGCCGGCCCCAACCGCAAATACTTTGGCTCTGATCGGGGCATCACTTACTACAACTTCACCTCCGATCAATATACCGGTTTTCATGGTATTGTCGTGCCCGGAACGCTGCGGGATTCCATGTACATTCTGGAAGGCCTGCTTGAGCAGCAGACCAGTCTCAATCCCACGGAAATCATGACCGACACAGCCGGGGCCAGTGACATGGTGTTCGGGTTGTTCTGGCTGCTGGGGTACCAGTTTTCACCCCGCCTGGCTGATGCCGGTGAGGCCAGCTTTTGGCGTCTTGACATGCATGCGGATTACGGCGCACTGAATGATATCGCCCGCCATCGCGTCCGGACAGATCGTATTCGACAGCATTGGGAGGACATGCTGCGCATCGCCGGTTCCTTAAAACTCGGCACAGTACACGCTTCCGAACTGGTTCGCTCCCTGCTCAAAAGCGAACGCCCCTCCACTCTGGCCCAGGCGATCATTGATCTGGGTCGTATCAATAAGACCATCTACCTGCTCAACTATATCGATGACGAGGTCTACCGGCGTCGCATCCTCGCTCAACTGAACCGGGGTGAGGGCCGGCACAAGGTTGCCCGCACCATCTGCCACGGGAAGCGAGGGGAAATCCGTAAAGCGTATCGTGAAGGGCAGGAAGATCAACTGAATGCGCTTGGTCTGGTGACCAATACCGTTGTGCTCTGGAACACCCTGTACATGCAGGCGGCATTGGAGCATCTGCGGTCTGAGGGAGTGGATATCTCTCCGGAAGATCAGGCTCGGCTATCGCCCCTCCAACACAGACACCTCAATGTGCTCGGGCGTTACTCATTTGCCGTGGCCGATCCGGTCGCCAGCGGGAAATTGCGGCCACTCAACATCGAAGGGTGGGATGAGGAGACGTAGCGCAACTTTTCGTTCCAATGATTGTCACACCCC
>CAYNXT010000148.1:0-4150 GCA_964401235.1 uncultured Planctomycetales bacterium | reverse complement strand
AACGAAGCTGGATGGGTTTGGCGAGGGCTCTCACAACTTCTTAGAGGACGAGCAGGGCAGGCAGCTAGAGCACCGTTGAAGCCACCGCAATGCCGTTCATGGTCCACCGTCCTGAGGCCGGCGCTGAGAACCAGGGCCAGACGAGCAAGATCAGCGACCAGAGGGTCATCGTGAGCATGAAGATGGCTGGAATGGCGCTGATGAGCCACGGCCGCTTAGTGCGCTTCAACCACACCGTAATGGTGACGAGTGTGAGCGCTGCCAAGAGTTGATTCGACGTCCCAAAGAGCGTCCAAAATACCTTCCAGGCCGGCGCAATCGCGCCTGCGCCATCAGTCAGCGTCCAACTGACACTCACGGCAGGCAGTGCGAGCGTCGCCAGCGTGGCACCCACGCTTCCCCAACGACCCTTCCATCCTGTCAGCTCCTGAAACACGTAGCGGCCCAGGCGAGTCGCCACGTCGAGCGTATCGTAGATAAATGTGGCAAAGGCCAGCAGCACGAAGGAGCGTGCAAACTCCCGGTTGATGCCGACGCGCTCCACAAAATGGCTTAATCCATTCGCATAGATCCGATCAGGCGATTGCTGCGTTGCCGCATCACCAGGCACCAAGAGCATGACGGTCGCCAGGGCGATCACCGCGACCAAGCCTTCCAAGAGCATCCCTCCGTATCCTACGATACGACAGTCTGGCTCGCGCGCAATCTGCTTGGAAGTGGTGCCTGAGCTGACGATGCCGTGAAATCCTGAACATGCACCACAGGCCACCGTTACAAATAGGAGAGGAAATAAGGGGAACCCTTTTTGACTGGTCCAGCCGAGAAACGCCGGATACTGAATCCGATCGCCGCCGAGGAGTAAGCCAATCACGCCGATGGCCAGCGTGATATACAGAAAAAAACCTCCCAAATACCCGCGGGGCTGCAAGAGCATCCACATCGGAACAATTGAAGCGATGAAACAGTAGCCAAGAATCAGCAGGTTCCAGAGGGTTTGAGGGCGCAACGATCCTAGGATAGGAAGAGTCAGAGGAATGGTTTGCCCGAGCCAGATAATCGCTCCGACAAGGGGGAGAAATATCGCCGTGGCCACTCCCAAGGGCATGCGCCACTTATACAAGCACACCCCCATGAGCATAGCGATGAGGAGATAGAGCGCCGAAGAGGTCGCCACACCTCCCCCATAGAGCGGCTCGGCAAAGGAGCTGCTCGTCAAGTCCGTGAAGGCGACGATGACATAGATGAGCGAGAGCCACACAAAGCCCATGAAGAGCACATGCGCTCGAGGCCCCAAGTGCTCATGCACCAATTCCACGATCGAGCGCGCCTTGTGCCGCACCGAGCTGACCAGGGTGGAGAAATCATGCACCGCGCCAAAAAAGATCGCGCCAAAGACGATCCATAGCAGCGCAGGGAGCCATCCAAACCACAGCGCCCCAAGCACCGGCCCTACAATCGGACCAGCGGCTGCAATAGCGGAAAAATGCTGACCTAAGAGGAAGGGAGCTTTCGCCGGAAGATAGTCCACGCCGTCATTGAGGTCGCAGGCCGGGGTGGTGCGGCTTGCCTTTAAGTCAAACCATCGAGCCAGCAATCGCCCATACACCGCGTAACCGAGTACGAAGAGAAGACAGGCAGTAATCGCGACGCTGAATAATGACATACGATTAGTCTTTGCTTCTTTCCGACCACCAATACAGCGGCAGGCCGGCGAGCAGAAATACCAATCCAAACACCGACTGCGCTGGCTCCTTGATGCACACCGCACAGATGAATCCCAGCATGGTCAGGCAGAAAATAAGCGGCGTGAAGGGAAACCCCCACGCCCGATAGGGGCGCGGGTGGCGGGGTCGCTTGATCCGCAAGATGATCAGCCCGAAGACCGCCATCGTAAAGAACAAGGAAATCACAATAGTAGAATAGGTCATGATCTGATCGAACGTTTTCGTAAAGACCAGGACCACGGCGATGAACGCGTTCGCCCAAAGGGCCCGCGCAGGGGTGTGAAAGGTCGGATGCACGCTACCCAAACGGGCGAAAATCGCATGATCTTTGCCGATTGCATAGAGAATGCGCGCCCCAGTGAGAATATAGCCATTGAGCGCTCCAAACGCGGAGCAGGCCACCATCCAGGTAATGAACGTCGCCCCACCTTTTCCGAATGCGTCGTACATTACCGTCGACGCCACGAGCGGCGTGTGAGCCAGTCGCTCCACTGGAACAAAGAGCAAGTAACTGGCATTCACCAGCAGATAGAGCGCGGTGGTGAGTGCCAGTCCTCGAAGAATGGCTTTAGGCACGTTCCGGATTGGATCTTTCATCTCTTCCGCCACGTAGGCCGCCTCGGTCCAACCGCCAAAGGTCCACAGCACGAAGACGAACGCCGCGCCCATCGATGGGAGTAATGAAACGGTCAATGGTGGGAAGCTCCAGTCAGGGACCACCGTATCCAACGTTGCTAGCGCACCAATCCCCGCACAAATCAGCGCAGCCAGGGCGATAATTTTTAGCGCAGTGAACACATTCTGCACGAGCGTGCCCCATCGAATGCCGACGATATTCACCAGGGTCAGCAGCACGATGGCCCCGGCTGCGACCCAGCGCAACTGCTCGGCGTGGTAGGGCAGCACGCGGCTGCCGTATTCAGCGAAGACAAAGCCCAAGATCGCAATGGTGCCGGTGCGTTCGATGAACAGCTTGGTCCAGCCGAACAAGAACGCCCAAAACCGTCCGTAGGTCTCGCGGATGTACACGTAGTCGCCGCCGGTATGCGGAAACATCGTGGCCAGCTCGGCATAGCAGAGCGCGCCACAGAGCGACACCAAGCCGCCGACCACCCATAGCCCGAGAATCAAGGCCGGCGACTGCAGATGGGTGGCAATCGAGCTGGCGGTGCGGAAGATGCCCACCCCCACGATGCAGCCGACTACCAGCATCGTCGCATCACCAAGACCCAGAGCGCGTACTAAGTTAGGAGATTTCATTGCCATGGCTCTCCCCCGACTCGCTTTGCTCGCTCGGGACTTCGCCCTGGCATTGGCTAGGGTTTTTCATAATGCCAATGCCAGGGCTCGAAAGCAGTATTGAGGGGGTTGTCGCGTGGATACGAGAGAAAAAAACCAAACTCCTTCGCGCGCGCCTGCAGCCATCGGTACTCCGGCAACGCCTCAAACTCCTCCGGATGGTCCTCGCCGTTGATCCCTTCTTCATTGATGAAGTCAATGGCTTGGCGGGGCGGGTAGCCATGTTCGCTGTGGCCGGGCAGGGCGACAAAGCGGTTCGTTTCTTTCACCGAGTGATCATGTTTGGGCATGTAATAGAGGAACAGGTAGAGCTGATAGGCCGGCGAGCGATAGCCGGACTCGACTAGGAGCCGCTTACCAAGCCCAGCCTGCATGGCGTCCATCATCTTTTCGTAGGCCTGCAGCACATCTTGAGGCAGATATTGCGGGTCAAGCGGGGTTGGAACACCATTCTTACTGATGGTTTGAGCTCCTACTGGAGCCAACTCCACCTCGGTAATCTCGCCAAAGTAGTGGCTGGTAGCTCCCAAGGAAGCGGCTTTGAGCGAGCGAAACGCATCGAGGAAAGCGCGCTGCTCAGGAGCCAAAGGCGCGTACAGCTCTTCCCAGCGCAAGATCATGGCGGTGCCATCCTGTTTTTTGGCGCTGATGAGAGGTTCAAGCGCGGAGAGGATGCTCTGGAGCGTTTGAAGCTCTGAGGGCTCAAGCTGTTGAACATTCAGCGCGAATGCCGGAGCGGGAAAAACGAACCAGGCGGCTACTGCGAACCACAGTAACCGCCTGGAGTGGAGCAACAACGGGTAAAGCACTAGCGCTTGCGCCCTTGAATCTGCTCGACGAAATCCGACATCCATTTGCCGGCCAGATCTTTGCAGCCAAGCCCAAAGGCCAGGCTGGTGGCGAGCGCAATTCCGCCAAGGATGATCATGAACACATCCCCGACAAACTGAACCCCGAGCTGTTCTAAGGCCGCGACCGCGACGGAAATCACGACGACAATTTGCACCAGTTGAGCCAGGAGGTGCGCCTGGAGGATCCCTGCGTTGCTGGCAGCGGTGCGCACCGTGGCGGAAAGAAACGCCGCGGCAAAAATGCCCAGGATGAGGATAAATACCGCAGAAATCACC
>CAYNXT010000147.1:0-4173 GCA_964401235.1 uncultured Planctomycetales bacterium | reverse complement strand
CTTGGATGATGGCTTGGGATCGTGCAACATCAAAAATAAAAGGAAAATACCTGCAAGAATGGATAACCAAAAAGCCACTGGTGAGTTTTCATAGCGAACCACTAGGGGAATCGCAAGCAAAGCGACCATGTTCATCACTTTGATCAACGGATTGAGCGCGGGACCGGCCGTATCCTTCAGGGGATCACCCACCGTATCGCCGGTAATGGACGCCTTGTGCGCCTCGGAGCCTTTGCCGCCGTAATGGCCGTCCTCGATAAACTTCTTCGCGTTGTCCCACGCGCCTCCGGCATTGGCCATGAAGACCGCCAACAATTGCCCCGAGAGAATGATGCCGGCGAGGAATCCGCCGAGCGCGGCCTTGCCAAGCAGAATGCCGACGATGAGTGGTGCGAGCACCGCTAAGAGCCCAGGCCCGATCAGTTCCCGCTGTGCTTCCGCCGTGCAGATGGACACCACCCGCGCATAGTCCGGCTTCTTGGTCCCTTCCCAAATGGCCTTATCTTTGAATTGAGCTCGAACTTCGTGGACGATCAGAAAAGCCGCCCGCCCGACGGCGCGGATGGTCTGTGAACTAAACAGATACGGAATCGCCCCGCCGATCAGGAATCCGATGAAGACGAGCGGTTCAGCGATCGACAACTGCGAGGCGATGGCATCATAGGTGGTGTGCGCAAACTTTGCGATGTCGGTAATAAACGCGTTAAACAGCGACACCGCGGCGATGACGGCTGAGCCGATCGCGATCCCTTTGGTAATGGCCTTGGTCGTGTTGCCGCAGGCGTCAAGATCGGCCAGAGTCTGGCGCGCTTTCTTATCCAGATGCGCCATCTCGCCGATCCCGTTGGCGTTGTCCGCGACAGGACCGAAGACATCCATGGAAATGTTGTTGCCGGTCAGCGTGAGCATCCCGATGCCGCACATCGCCACGCCATAGGCGATGAAGGTGGGATTTTCTCCCATAAAGATCACCGACGATCCGAAGATCGCCACCGCAATCACCAAGATTGCCCACACGCTGCTCTCAAGACCCACCGCAATCCCGTTAATGATGGTCGTGGCATGGCCGGTCTGCGTGGCGCGCGCGACAAACTGCACCGGGCTTTTTTCCGGCGCGGTGAAATGATCGGTGAGGTAGTTAATCGAGACGGCTAACAAGATCCCGACCATCGTCGCCCATACGGCACGCATGTCCAATCCCTCGATCCTGAGTGAGACCCACATGGGCAGCGCTGCCGTCTCAGGAAACCGCAAATAGTAGAATCCGATGACACAGAATCCCACCACTGAAACAACCGCGGAGACGGTGAATCCTAAGTGAATCGCCTTCATGGCGGCGCGCGCTTCTTCGGTGGTGCGCACAAGATACGTGCCGATGATCGAACTAATCACCCCAATCGCTCGCACCAGCAGCGGAAAGATGACCCCCTTATGCCCGAAGGAGGCCCACCCGAGAATCATGGCAGAGACGATCGTCACCTCATACGATTCAAAGATATCGGCCGCCATCCCGGCACAGTCACCGACATTGTCGCCGACGTTATCGGCAATCGTGGCCGCATTGCGAGGGTCGTCCTCCGGAATGTTTTTTTCCAGCTTGCCCACCAAATCGGCCCCGACATCGGCGGCCTTGGTGAAAATGCCTCCCCCGACCCGCATTAACATCGCTAAGAGCGTGCCGCCGAAACCAAAGCCTAAGAGCACTTCGTAGGCTTTCTCACCAAAGATCATGAAGATGATGGTCCCACCGAGCAGACCAAGTCCATCCGTCAGCATGCCGGTGATCGTCCCGGTCCGATAGGCGATCTTGAGCGCTTCAGCAAAACTGGTTCGGGCGGCGGCGGCAACGCGCACATTGCCTTGCACCGCCATGTTCATCCCGATAAATCCGACGAGGAAAGAAAACGCTGAACCCGCTAGAAATGCGCAGGCTCTGCCCAGACGGATATGTTCCTCCCCCGCGGTAAAGTAGAGGATCGCCGCCAAAATGAGAATAAGCGCGGCGAGCGCTTTGAATTGTCGGACCAGATAGGCATTGGCTCCAAGGCGGATCGCCGCGCTGATCTTGCGCATGGCATCGGTGCCTTGATCCTTGCCGAGTACCTCAGCCGCAAGAAACGCCGCGTAAAACAGTCCGAGCACCGCGGTCACTAAGACGCCTCCGAGCGCAACGCGCTCCCAGAGCGTAAAACTCGGATCCGCCATCACGACAAACCAGTTCTCCATGCACACTCCTTGCTAAGTTGAGTTGGAACGTGCTATCTGCAGCGGCGGGGCCACGACCCCGCCCGAGACAATCAGCTTCACCGCCTCTTCCACGGATAATTTCAGATCAATGACGTCAGACTCGGGCACAAAAATGATGGGGCCGGTAAAGGGCGAAGGAGGATTGGGAATCAGAAGTGTCAGCAAGGTCTGAGACGCGCCCGTCACCGTCGTTTTGTTCTCGTTGGTGACAAACGCGATGGAGTATGAGCCGGCTCGCGGGTACTGGACCAGCACGACGCGCCGAAAGGCCTGTCGCGTATTCTTGTCAAACAAGAACTCTGCAAACTGCTTCACGGTGGAGTAGATCTCTCGAATGATGGGAAACCGGCTAAACCAGGCCTCGAGCGTTCGAAACAGCACGCGGCCGAAGAAGTGCACCGTGAGAATCCCGACGCTGATGATGAGCAGGAAGGTCACGACCAGGCCAAGGCCTGGAATTTGAATCCCGAGCTTGTCGCGCAGCCATGTGTCGATCCACAGCACCAGACCGACCGTGACGAGAAACGGCAAGAGGGCTGCTAAGCCCGCAACAAAATAGCGGCGGATGGCTTGACCAACTTTGATAGAAAGCGGAGGATTCGGCATTGCGGGACTGCCACAATGCTACCGTGGGGTCATGGCGAAGTCAACAAATTCAGGGCGGCACCGGCCTTGAACCAGCGAATCTGCTCATCGGTGAAGGAATGGAGGAGCTGGATGGATTCATTCTTGCCATCACTCTGGTGGACGATCCCCGTAAGCGGCTTACCCGGCGCGAAGTCGGCCAAGCCAGTCACGCTCAGACGACTGTTGGCCTGAATCTTGTCATAGTCGGCCGCGGTGGCAAAGGCGCAGGCTAAGACGCCCTGCTTCTTTAAGTTCGTCAGATGCAGCCGGGCAAAACTCTTCGCCACGACGAGTTTGCATCCTAAAAACCTAGGAGACATGGCGGCATGCTCTCGGCTGGAACCCTCGCCGTAGTTTTCATCTCCGATCGCCGCCCAGCCAAGCCCCTCGGCTTTGTAGTGGCGCGCGACTTGCGGGATCGGCTTGATCTGGCCGTCGAGCTGGTCAATCGCCGTGCCCATTTTCCCGGTAAAGACGTTCGTCGCCGCGGTAAACATGTTGTCGCTGATCTTATCCAGATGCCCGCGGAAGCGCAGCCACTTGCCGGCCGGAGAGATATGGTCCGTCGTGCATTGGCCATTGACCTTGATCAGCACAGGCAACTGGTCGAAATCCTTCCCGTCCCACGCCGGAAACGGTTCCAGCCGCTGGAGCCGTTCGCTGTTGGGCGCAATCACCACCTCAAGGCCGCGGCGCCTCTGAAGCGGCTTGGGAGCCACATAGCCCGCTGCCCCGGCGGCAAACCCCTTGGACGGCAGCTCAGGGCCTGACGGGGCTTTGAGCATCACGCGCCGCCCATCAGGGGTGCTCACAGGGTCCTTGAGCGGATTGAATTTTAAGTCACCGACCAGCGCCATGGCCGTCACGATCTCCGGACTGCCCATGAACGATAGGGTCTCCGCGGTGCCGTCGTTGCGCCCTGGAAAGTTCCGGTTAAACGAGGTGAGAATGGAGTTCACCTCGCCCGGCGTGATGTCATCGCGCTTCCACTGGCCGATGCACGGGCCGCACGCGTTGGCCAGCACCGTGCCGCCGATGGACTCAAGCGAACGCAGTTGCCCATCGCGCTCGATGGTGTGATGAATCTGATCCGAACCCGGCGTGATGAGAAAATAACACGCCGATTTCAAACCGGCCTGGTTGGCCTGCTCGGCCACCGCAGCCGCGCGGCCGATATCTTCGTAGGAGGAGTTGGTGCAACTGCCGATCAGCGCGGCTTTGATGCGGGAGGGAAACCCGCCTGCCTCAATATCCTTGGCCAGTTGCGAGATGGGACGGGCCACAGCGGGCCGCCGCGGA
>CAYNXT010000146.1:0-4185 GCA_964401235.1 uncultured Planctomycetales bacterium | reverse complement strand
CCAGCCCACCGACCTGGCCAGCGGCCGGGTGCCCTTCGCTATCGCTCAGGAGGCTTCGCACGGGGCGGCCGCTGGCCAGCTGTCCCTTGGGCCCAACGCAAAAAGCCCCACGGTCACTGGGGCTTCATGCAGAATGGCTCCGGATCGAGCACGCGCTCAAACCATCACGCTGATCATCCCAAATCCCATCCATGGGTGTCAGCGGAAAGACCTCCGGTGAGAAGTACCGGCGCGCCCTCCTACCCCGCCGCCACGTTTACTCCGCTAGGCGGGGGTCGGGCGCGTAATCGGTGCGGCGCCTAGGCCGGCGCCGCGGCCGCGCTGGGCCGCGCGGCCCTGGGAAGCCCCAGCGGGGCGCCGCCGCCCGCCCCGCTGGGGACAACAGATTCATCGAACGATGGTTGTGGGAACGTTTCCAGTCCAGACAAACTGATGATCTTCCCCTCAAGTGGGCGCGCGCTCCCACGAGCGCACGCCCACCAAGCGAGACGTCCACTGTTCTCATTCCTACCATCGTGTGATACACTTGGCTTCATGCTACTCCTCTCGGCACTAACAAGACCTACAAGGTCAGCGTCCAGTTCTCACTGGGCGCTATTATTTTTGATGATACAGCGATGAGCTGGGCTGCATGAGCTATCGTGAAAGACGGTTTCAGGTAGCAAGGAGGCGGTTGTGAAGAGACAACTCGTAGGCGCTACACTCTTTGGGATATGGTTCATTCTTCTTGCTGTTGCAAGCCTGTTATCAAGTCTATACCTTTGGGTATTTGCACAACCTAAAGTGCCATGCCATCCCTTTCCAGCACTGCTCCATGTCTTTGGGATAGCCTCTGGCATAGGTGTGTTGCGTCGCCAGCGGTGGGCCTTACTACTCACACTCCTTCTCGCCGGTTTCTGGATTTTTTGGAACGTAGCCAGAAGGGTGGTCATCGAATATGGAGCGTTGAGCACCCCAACGAGAGCGACAATTGTTCTGACACTTGTATGGAATGGTATGATTCTCTGGTACTTCTTACGACCTTCAGTGAGGGCGTACTTAGGAATCGGCGAAAGCGTAGTTTTGATGGACAACGGACCATCAGCAGATGCCGTTATTCCGGTGAAGCATTCGGTAGGTGTGACGCTTCTTGGATTTTTGTACATTGTCCCAAGCGTACTTAACCTTGTGAGTTTTGCGATAAACCCGGAGGACGCAGCGCAACTTCTATCGGGGCACCCTGAACTTGCACCATTCGTCCCATCAGCAGTCCAGGCCCAGAATGCAGTCGTGAGTTCTGGCGTCTACGTGTTCTTTAACGGTGTTGTGCCGAATGGCGTTATGAATATGGCGAACCTGGCCGCTGGTGTTGGGATCTTAATGCTGCGGCGCTGGGCGCTCTATTTAGCATTGATCCTTGCAGGCATTTCGATCATCAGGGCCATTGCGTTCTTAGCATGCTTTCCGTCGGGTACGCCAGCGCCTTATTTGGGCGTCGTGTTTTATGCAATCCTTTCACTAGGTTGGAATGGATTTATCCTCTGGTTCCTTCTGTGGCCGTCGGTCCAGGCGCAGTTTCGAAAAAAGACGTAACAGATTCCGACAATCGAAGACTTCAAGATTTTGAAGTTGGCTTGGCAGCTGTGCGTTTGGTTTTGGAGCCCTCTTTTGATCTGGGTCACGCCACATGAGTAAGATTCGCAATTGGCCGATGTTTTATGTTGGTTTGGCCACGCTCATTGTCGTCTGCGTATTTGTTCCACAGTGGAAGCTCTCATGGGAGTACGTCGGGCGGGCGGTCATCTTGGGGGTTCTGGCCGTCGTGATCATGGTTGATGCGGTAAACCGTGAACTCCTCGGACACTTGCTCGGTATTATGACATTCTGGCGCCCTAGAATTATCAGCTATCGCGCTCTCGATGAGATGGGACCATTACGAGAAGGCGCTTGCCAACAGTGCGGCATAGACTTGAATAGGGGCACAACGTACACTGCGCTTTTGTGGGAGAAAGAACGGTTAACTCGTCAAGGAATCGAGGTGCTTGAAACCAGAGTCGTGGTGAAGCTGTGCATGAAGTGCGTGAAACAGTACGATTTTGTTAGTTTCCTGCAAGTCTTGTCAAAGCGGGATGGCAGCTTTCGGCTCGTTTCAACGTTCACCCGTGGCGACTACAATCGTTGTGCAGAATGTGATCGGAAATTTGACCAGCCGTTCGAAGCATTGATCCTGAACATCGAACGACAAGGAACCAGCGCTGGACGCAACGTGACCGTCAAAGATTCTGGAGTTCCGGTGACACAAGACGAAATGGCTGAGTTACGTATGGGGATCCTGGAGTCCACTTAGGAGAGACAGAAAGAGCGAAAGCTGTGAACGGGTCCTACAAATGAAAACTGAGTTCATTTGGCCTGATGTAGGGTGCCACCCAATTCCTGAATGAGGCGCGAGGGAGGAATTTGGTTGCGTAGTGCCTGATTTCCGGTAAAGATAGGCAGGATGGATGCGATGAATCGCACGGTGGTCTGCCAACGCTGCGGCACGGCGTTTCCGTGTGGAGAAAACGCCGAGGGAACATGCTGGTGTCAGAAGCTGCCGCCTGTCGCGCCCTTGCCTAAAGCCGCCACGCGTTCGGAGGACTGTTTGTGCCCGACATGTCTCCAACAGCTCCACGATGACCGCCGTCCCTAAACACTCATCTTTTGATGATCCTCTTCAGCTGGGTCGTCGCGCTCATCTGCGAAATGTTCAATCCGTGCGTGCGTCCAGGGGCACGTTGTGGTATCCTCATCCCAAGAGGTGCGGCACGTCAGGTCCACAGATCTTCCAGTTGGTGCTGATCAAGCCCTCGCATTACGATGACGAGGGCTATGTCATCCAGTGGCTCCGCTCCTCGATTCCTTCCAACACGTTAGCGATTCTCTACGGCCTCGCCCTCGACTCGTCCAACCGCCACGCGCTCGGCAGCGAGGTCGAAATCCGCTTGCATGCCTACGACGAAACCAATACCCGCATCCGAGTCAACCAGATTAGCCGTCTCATCCAATCTGCAGGAGGGAAGGGCTTGGTGGCGCTAGTGGGCGTGCAGTCGAATCAATATCCACGGGCGATGGATTTAGCTCGGCAGTTCCGCGCCAAGGGCATCCAGGTGTGCATCGGCGGCTTTCATGTCAGCGGCTGCCTGGCGATGCTCCCGAGCGTTCCAGCAGGTCTGCAAGAGGCACTCGATCTTGGCATCTCCCTCTTTGCAGGAGAGCTGGAAGGGCGGATGGACCTGCTCCTCCAAGACGCGTTTCATCACACCCTCAAACCGATGTACAACTACATGACCGATCTGCCGAATCTTGAGGGCAGCCCGGTGCCGTTTCTTCCGGCTTCGGTCATCCATCGGCGCACCGGGGCGAAAACGAGTTTTGAGGCAGGACGTGGCTGTCCTTTCCAATGCAGTTTCTGCACCATCATCAACGTCCAAGGGCGCAAATCTCGCCATCGCAGCCCGGAGGATGTGGAGCAGGTGGTGCGCGCCAATGCCATTCAGGGGATTTCGAATTTCTTCATCAGTGATGACAACTTTGCCCGGAATAAGGAATGGGAGCCGATTCTTGATCGGTTGATCCGTCTGCGGGAAGAGGAGGGTTTCGACATTCGGCTCATCATTCAAGTGGATACCCTGAGCCATCAGATTCCAGGCTTTATCGAAAAGGCGGGACGCGCCGGCGTAAACCGTGTCTTCATCGGCATGGAAAGTATCAATCCAGACTCGCTGATCGGAGCTTCCAAGCGGCAGAACTCGATCGGCAAGTATCGCGCCATGTTGCAGGCCTGGCACAGCGTCGGGGCGTTGACCTTTGCCGGCTATATCTTGGGGTTTCCGGCCGATACCCCCGAGAGCATCCTGCGAGATATCAAGATCATTCAACGCGAGCTGCCCGTCGATCTGCTGGAGTTCTTTATTCTCACACCGCTACCCGGCTCCAAAGATCACCGGTCCTTGTTTGACCAGGGGGTGGCAATGGACCCGGACATGAATCACTATGATCTGACGCACGTGACGACCGCACATGCCAAGATGTCAAATGCGGAGTGGCAAGCGATTTACCAACAGGCCTGGGAAGCCTACTACACGCCTGAGCACGTCGAGACGGTCATCCACCGGGCCAAGGCATGGGGGTTTGGGCCTGGCGCAATGATGATGAAACTACTCTGTT
>CAYNXT010000145.1:0-4259 GCA_964401235.1 uncultured Planctomycetales bacterium | reverse complement strand
GTCGGTGCGTCAGATCCGACGCCTCGTGCGGCGGATTCGGCAGGACGGCCCTCGGAAAATCGGGAAAATCGGGGACAGCCACTGATTAATGAGGATGAAAAAAGTTATTAAGGTTGTGCTCGGTGTGGTGGTTGGGGGAGGCACTGATTAGGACGACCAACATCAAAAATCGCGCCACCCGCATAATACTTACTCTCACCGTAAGCTGGGCAATTCACTCAGGGCTTCCCAATCCTCGGTGGGAAGTAACCGATCCTCAAGAGATTGCTGCGCGCCGTGGCATGGTGACGAACCTCCCGACAGCGGTTCCTCCAAAAGCATGGTCAGCGTTTGGGGGCTTTTTGCTGTGGACCTATCAGAATAAGCAGGCGATCAATTTTCCAAAATATGTTGCCGTACATACTTGAGGAGTTCTTGCTTCTAGAAGCCCGAAAGCATGGTTTCTAGGGAAAATCGAGGTACCCGGATTCTCGGTCGCAGCCACTGATTAATTCGGAAGATTGGAGACGAGGCAAATAGGAGAGCCGGATGATAACATCGTTTATGTTCTTATTTGTCATTGGCCTTCTTGGTATTCTTCTCGGCGTCATCAACCCACGAGCCAAGGTGCTGGCAGTGGTAGGAGAGGGCGTGCTGGTATTTCTGGTATTTTTGGTAACTTGGGCAGGCTGGACGTTCCTCCTCTATTTCCACGTTGAACCATTTAACACGCTTGTCACTTTTCTTGAAGGCGTTCTCGAACGCTTTGGAGTGTATCATCTAGCGGGGCCTTGGGGATTGATGGTCTTATTAGGTCCTCCTGCTTTCCTGACAGCTGTCCTTGTATCTATGATGAGCCGGTGGTTTTCTCATCGGGAAAGTTTGAGGCGGGGTGAATTTCGTGGATTCCTCAAAGGGATGAAAGTTACCGACACCCGAGAAAAGAAAGATCGGCTGTAATATGTCAAAGACAAAGGGACAGAGAGAACATGAGGCGCTGATGGAGACACTGGAGATACTCTCTGATAAGAAGCTCATGGTCTTGCTCAGGCAGAGCCTCAAAGAAGTCAGGCGGGGCAAGCTCATTCCATGGGAGCGCGCCAAGCAAAAGCTATCTCGATGAGGTGGTGAAGCATTTCTATACGCTATCCGCTAGATACGGTTGACAGGCGAGGGGGAGGTCGGTAGAATTGAATATGGCTCACCGATTACGAGGACAACAACTGTTTTTTGGAGCAGACCATGCCTACGGGCGTGGTCTGTGTGTTTTTGGAGCCCCGCGGGGAGAACCGCGGGGCGACAATCCTGAGCGAGCCCTGCTGGTCCGCTCAGGGCGAGTCGAAGGATGCATCTACTGAGGTGACGAATGGCTGAATGGATTGGCATTGAACGGCGCGCGCGGCGCTGCTATGGCTTTGATGAAATTGCCTTGGTACCCGGCACGGTCAGCGTGAACGCAGCCGAAGTGGATACCACCTGGCAGCTCAAGGACTTAAACTTTGGCGTCCCATTTATCGCCTCTGCCATGGATGGCGTGGTGGACGTCACTTTCGCCATCGCCATGGGCAAGCTGGGCGGCCTCGCGGTGCTCAACCTGGACGGGGTACAGGCTCGCTATGAGGATCCGACCGAGGCTGTGGCGGACATTGTCCAAGGCGATGTAGAACAAACCACCGAGATCGTCCAGCGGCTCTACAAGGCCCCCATTCAGGAGAAGCTCATCGCCAAGCGGGTCGAGCAGATCAAGGCGGCCAAGGTGCCGTGCGCGGTCAGCACAATCCCGCAGAACGCTGAGCGCTTCGGGGCGATTGCCCAGGAAGCCGGCTGTGACATCTTCGTCGTTCAGTCGACCGTCACCACCGCCCGCCATATTTCCACGACCTACAAACCGCTCGATTTCGCCAAGTTTAAGAAGCAGATGAGCATTCCGGTCATCGCCGGCAACACGGTGACCTACGATCAGTGCGTTGAGCTGATGGAGACCGGCATTGATGCGCTACTGGTTGGCGTGGGGCCGGGAGCCGCGTGCACAACCCGCGGGGTCTTGGGCGTGGGCGTGCCACAGGTGACCGCGACAGTGGACTGCGCGGCGGCCAGAGACTTTTTCTATAAGAAGACCGGGCGCTACGTGCCGATTATCACGGATGGTGGCATGCGCAACGGTGGGGATATCTGCAAGGCGTTTGCATGCGGCTCTGATGCGGTCATGGTCGGCTCGGCCTTTGCCAAGGCCAAGGAAGCCCCAGGCCGAGGCTACCACTGGGGCATGGCGTATCCGCACTCATCGCTCCCACGCGGAACACGGATCTTTGTCGGCACAACTGGCACACTCGAGCAGATTCTCTTCGGTCCTGCACAGACAGATGACGGATCGCAGAACCTCATGGGTGCATTGACCACCTGTATGGGCACGGTGGGCTCCAAAACCATCAAAGAGTTTCAGTTGACCCAAATCATCATCGCGCCTTCGATCCAGACGGAAGGGAAGATCTTCCAGCAAGTCCAGCGCGTGGGCATGGCCCGCAAGGGTGCTACCGAACAGCCCTCGAACCACCGCGCCAAGCGTGCTCGCATTACCAAAGCCGTCGCTCGCTCGTCCTAGCGTTTAGCGGATAGCGTTTAGCGTATAGGGAACATCTAAACGCTGTATACTATACGCTACACGCTATACGCTAGATGAATTACTCTCACGAATTGATTCTCATTGTCGATTACGGGTCGCAGTACACGCAGCTGATTGCGCGGCGCATCCGCGAGCAGCACGTGTTCTGCCGCATCGTGCCCCCCCGCGAGCTGACGGCGCGCACATTGCGCCAGCTCCGCCCGAAGGGCGTGATCCTCTCCGGCGGCCCCAACAGCGTCTATCAGCCGAACGCGCCACTGCCTCCACGCAATATTTTCGATGCCGGCATTCCTACCTTGGGCATCTGCTACGGCATGCAGGCCATGGCCCACTGTCTTGGGGGAGGGGTCCGGCGCGCCGGCAAGCGGGAGTACGGCAAGGCTGTGCTCAAGATCACCCATGCCGATGGGCTCTTTAAGGGCACTCGCCGCGAATTCGTTTCCTGGATGAGCCACGGCGACTCGATTAACCGCCTGCCGTCAGGATTTACGGTCAGCGCTAAAACCCGCAATACTGCTGCGGCGGCGATTCTTGATCCGCACCGTCGGCTCTATGGCCTGCAGTTTCACCCCGAAGTCATCCACACCGAAGAGGGGAACCGCATCCTCAAGAATTTTCTCTTTGGTATCTGTCGCTGCCATGGCGAATGGACGATGAAATCGTTTGTGAAGGAGGCTGCGCATCGCATCCGCGCGCAGGTCGGCACCTCGCGCGTGGTGCTGGGCTTAAGCGGCGGGGTGGACTCTTCCGTGGCGGCTCTGCTGCTGCACAAAGCCTTGGGCAAGCAGCTGACCTGCATCTTCGTGGATAATGGCTTGCTGCGTAGCAACGAACGGATCCAGATTCGCGAGACATTCGGCAAACACTTCCACATGAATGTCCGATACGTGGACGCTTCGCGGCGGTTTCTCGATGCGTTACGAGGAGTGACGGATCCTGAGGAGAAACGCAAGATCATCGGTCGGGAGTTTGTGCGAGTCTTTGAAGCCGAAGCGAAGCGACTGCACGGGGTGGCGTTCTTAGCGCAGGGGACGCTCTATCCGGATGTGATTGAAAGCGTCTCGGCTTGGGGCGGGCCATCAGCCACCATCAAGACCCACCACAATGTCGGCGGGTTGCCCAAACGTATGCACCTGAAGCTGGTCGAGCCGCTGCGCGATTTATTTAAAGATGAGGTGCGACAGCTCGGCAAGGTGCTCGGCCTGGCGGATGAGCTGGTCTGGCGACATCCATTTCCAGGGCCAGGACTCGCCGTGCGCATTCTGGGTGAGGTGACCGGGGAGCGGCTGCGCATTCTACGAGAAGCGGATGAGCGGGTCGTCAAAGAAATCCGCCGCGCCGGGCTCTATGGCAAGCTCTGGCAAGCCTTCGCGGTGCTACTCCCAGTGAAGACGGTGGGTGTGATGGGTGATGAGCGCACCTATGAGCATGTTATCGCCGTGCGCGCTGTGACGAGCCAGGATGCCATGACCGCGGACTGGGCCAAGCTGCCCGCTGAAGTGCTTGAGAAAATTTCCAACCGGATCATCAATGAAGTCAAAGGGGTCAACCGGGTCGTGTATGATATTTCGTCTAAGCCCCCGGCTACAATTGACTGGGAATAGAGGCCGAGCGCCCACCGCGCTCGGCGTAGTCACCGCCATCGAGGCGGTGGCGA
>CAYNXT010000144.1:0-4295 GCA_964401235.1 uncultured Planctomycetales bacterium | reverse complement strand
ACACAGGCCGCTTGCCACGCTGCATCATGACCTCATAGAGGTCGGCGGCGAACATGTGGAGCGGCAGTTCTCCGGAACGCAGATCCTCACGGAGCTTCACCACTTCATGCCAGGGTTTCCACGGCAGTCTATTCATGATTCGCTTTCTCCTTCAGGCGCACGCGAAGTGCCTGCTGTGTTGTCAAGATCTCCTGTCGTAGCGTCTCAGGATCGGGCAGGGCCGTCAGGTAATGGGACGCGAAGACCTTGGCCTTGATGCCGCCCATGGCGTAATGGACCACGGCGTCGTTCTTCGCGCTGCACAGGATCAAGCCGACCGGTTCATGCTCGCCCGACTCCGTCATATGCTCCCGGGCATAGTTCAGGTACAAATTCATCTGTCCCGCATCAGCATGAGTGAACTTGCCGATCTTGAGGTCTATCACCACCAGGCATTTGAGCCTGCGGTGGAACAGCAGCAGATCGATGCGATACCATTCGTCACCGATGCGAATCCGCTTCTGCCTGGCGACGAACGCAAATCCCGATCCCATTTCCAGCAGGAACCACTCCAGGTGGCGGATCAGTGCCTCCTCCAACTCGCTCTCACTGTACTCGTCCTTGAGGTTCAGAAACTCCAGCAGATAGGGATCACGCACCTCGTCTTCCAGGGACACCGCGTCCTCCGGCTGGGCCTGTTGGCCGCGAGCCAGCATCGCTTCCCGCCGTTTCGAGTGCGCCGTCCGCTCGTAGAACTGCGTGCTGATCTGGCGGTCCAATTGACGTACTGACCACCCGCCCCGGATGGCTTCGGATTCGTAGAACGCTCGCGCCTGGAGCTTCTCCACGGAAAGGAGGCGGACGTATTGCGACCAGGAAAGAGGGAAGACACCGACCAGAACAGTGGGGGGTTGGTTGGGATTTCTGGCAGAGACAAGCGCGGTCAACGATATTCCAGACGGTGTCTGGACTATCGCCGGACCGGATTCGCCAGACAGCATCCGGCATTTTGCCCGCGCCTCGAATTTGGCAGACGGTGTCTGCCAAATCTCCCAGCCCAGGTAGAATGACCGCATCTGGCGCAGGTTACGTGCAGAGAATCCTCGTCCGTGCTTGGTAGCCAAGTCTGCTGAAAGTCGAACAAGGAGTTCTTTCCCGTATGCGGCGCGTGCCCTTCCACCCTGTTCGAACTCAACGAGGCGCCGTCCAATATCCCAGTACGTCGCCGTGAGGATGCTGTTCGCGGAGCGAACCACAGTTCGTCGCGCCTGCTCCAGCAGACTGGAGATATCCGACACGAGGCGGCCATAGTCGGAGGCGGAAAGGAACGCCCCGGCCTTGGAAGCCGATCCCCCCGCGTTTCCCTTGCCGCGCGTTTTCGTCATGACTCCTCGTTTTGAAAGGCCAGCATGGTTTGCCGGTCGTCTCTCACCGCACCCCTAGCCTGGACGTGGTTGCTCAGTGATTCGAGGAGCGCCCGCTCCTCGCTTCCGTGCGGAGACAGTTCGATAAGCGATTGCAGGAGCCGTTTGAACAGTTCCTGCCGCCGCAGGCCGTTGCTATCGAGATACTCGTCCACCTTGGAGAGGTCACCCGCTTTCCAGAGATGCATCAGGCAGTGGACACGGTCAATGAGCGGCACCGGCTTGCCGCTTGGAGCCTCTAAGCCGAGCGAACGACCCTTGCGTTGCGCCCAGGTCTTCAGCTTCACTTTGCTGCCAGACTCTTCATCAGCATCCGGGTCGGCCTCCGCATCGGCGTCCGCCTCCTCGTCCCCGGTTTCATCTGCGAATTTGCCCTTGGTGAAACCGATGAGGTCCCACGTATCAGCCAGTTCCTTGTCCGAGAGCCCACATGAAATAGCGTAGAGGATGCATGCGCCGGCTGGGGCCTCTTCCAAGCCAAAGTCGTGGCGATGGAGGAGGTAGTAGGCGGTCGGCTCGTCCAGACGGTCAGCAGCGGCAAGCTCCGCGTCGCCTTCTTTTTCACCCACAAGCACACGGCCAACCACGAAGTCCACGACCATCCGTCGGACGTGGGTGAGGAAGTCGCCCACCGTCATAGGACCGGGCTCATTCGCCTTCTTGACGACGGGGTGCTTGCTGTATGCCTCCAGCGCCGGGCCGGTCGCCGCCCAAACAAAGTCCGGCCCGCGGATACCGGCATCCCAGAACTCACGGAGCTTCTCGCGAATGTTCACACGCATCTCCTCTAGAACTTGGTTGTCCCATCCGGGTTTAGCTGTAGCTAGGCGTTTCCTGCAGACGAGCCAAACGGAGGAGGAGAGCGCGGCGGAAGCCAACGCTCTTGACCGCGCCCTCATCTCTGTTTGAATTGGCCAGCTACCGTCAACGACAAAACCAGCACGTATGATAGCGGATACAAGGGTTTCCCAAGCGTCCGGTTGCTTGTTGGCGAAAACGACAACCAACTCCCCCTCGGGCTTGAGGACGTTGCTGCATGCTTGGAACACACGGGCCATGCCATCTTCGTAGACAGCCTTAGATTTGACCCTGTCTCCCCCATGGCGGTTTGCGTCGTCGATAAGCTCACCATCGTTCTTGTCGCTGTTCCATTTCGGAGAAAGGGGATCGCGGAACGCAATATCAGCAGATTGCGAGAGTCCCGCGAGGGTACGGCGAAGCCACACATAGAAGAAATCCATACAGTCTGAATATGGGATGGCATCATAATAGGGCGGGTCAGTGAGTATGACATCATAGTCTCCCTCACGAGAAGCCAACGCAGATCGGTTATGACACAATGGGGCAGCATCGGTAGCAGCGCGGGACGTTGATTCAACAACTCGTGCTAGCCAACCAATGGATTCCCCGTATGCCCCTGTGCTCTCTGAGAGAGGATTGACCTCGCCAAAGTCCCACATCATTTCTATGCGGTATCCAGAGAATATAGGACACATGCCTTCCCGGTGTGAGAACCAGCGAGTTATAGTGCAGTTGAAAGCCGCGACCTTGTCAATTGGGATTGCAGAATAAGCAGCAACCGCCTCTACCCACTCAGATGGATACCTCTGCTCGGCCAGCACTTCCCTAGCTGCCCGCGTCCACTTTACGAACGTCCCCAGTGCCAAAAGCTGGCGGAATGTGAAGAGGTCGCACCACTTCCGCAAACCATATCCATCAACCGAGAACGCGCGGCTTGCGCCAATTCCCGCCTTCGGTGTCGGTTCCTCTGGCATGCCAAACGGCACTTTAGCGAACACGCCCGCGAGCATCTTCTGTGCCTCACCAGCCGTTTGAATCTCGTGGGTCGTAGGCAAGCGGTACTCCTTGCCATTCTGCCCGTCCACCACCACGACGGTGTTGAATGCGCCTAGTCGTCCAGCTTGTCCTTCCAGTCGGATGTCTTCCATGGACATGATGGTCCCGCAACAGGGGCACTTTGCTCCAGAGCGTGACATTGTTCCCAACCCGATCCGCTTGTCGTGCTCACGACGCTGGGCCGCGTTGCCACCCTTGATCTGGACATCAGACTCAATTCCAAAAACAACCCTTGAAGTGGTGGGACAGGCCTCTGTGCCTGTCAGTTCTTGATCCATCTCTAGTTGTGGGAACCCCACCCAGGCATATCCATGGATATCTGGCCACCGCTTGAAGGGGTTAGTTTGAATGTATTGCGCTTTCTCGCCAAATTCGACCTCATCCCGCACGATGCGATCAAATGACTCATCCTGCCAGATGGCGTTTTTGCGACTAAACTTTCTTTGAAGCTCATGAGCAGTGAAAGATTTCCATGAATGTGTGATGGAACTTAACTCTTGTCCTTGCATGGGCTCAACCAATACATGCACATGATCATTCATCACAACATATCCATACAAGCGGTATCGCTCCTTATGAAAGTGGCGCAGGGCCGAAACGACCAAATCCCGCTCCGCCGGAACAAGCTCAGACTGCTTTTGGTCCAGCCGCCAGGTAAGAAAATAAACAACCCCCTCCATGCGCCAATGCGGCAAATTCCTTCTATAGACAGAAAATCCTTTACCCACCTTAATAGCAGGCACAGAGGCCTGCTCCACATTCAGTGTCAGCAAAACTCTTTTCTTCTCCTTCCTACAAAGCCAGCGGGTTTTGAGAAGTGGAATCACGGCTCGGCAGTTCTTGCACTGCACCGTCCGTGCCCAGAGGTAGGCCACGGTGGGCTTAGCCATCCAGCGCGGGTTGCGCTTGTCCGCAAGGTACTCCTTACTAAAGTCCTTGTTCAGCGCGTCAATGTCCGGAGTGCCATCTTTCTTGAGCGGGACAAGCCGCATGGCCTGCTTCTCGTAAGGTTTGGCGATGCGTTTGTCGAGCGGC
>CAYNXT010000143.1:0-4302 GCA_964401235.1 uncultured Planctomycetales bacterium | reverse complement strand
TTTTTGGAATTCCCTCCTGAAGGCACGCCCCTTCATGGCAATCAGCTTGATGGGTAGTTTTGCCGCAATCGCAGTCACTTCACTGTTAGGTGTGTGGTACCTCAGGGCGCTAACGAACAGACTCCGTGCGACCAGCGTATCTCTATCTGGGGACAAGTTGATCAAGCGCGTGCGAGGTGAAGAACAGGACATCCTGTTCTCTGAGCTCTCCGCATTGCTGGTCGTTCGTTCTTGGAAAGGAACCCCTCGGACTGTTCGCCTCCTCACACAACAGGGTCCGGGATTAGTCTTGGAGAGCCTCGAGCGATTTGATGAGTTTCTCCACGCGCTGAAACAGGCGGCCCCGCATTGTGTGATGAGAGAGTGGCCTGTCTCCTTGAACTCTCAAAGAGTCCTATGGGTCTTTTCCGGTGTGGCTTGTTTCCTTGTGGTGGCGTCCCTACAGGGAATCGTTAGCCAAACGGTCTTCTACATAGCCCTCTTGGGCCTCCTAGCATCCATCATGTGGTACAGCTCTCGAATCGCCCCTCAGGGGTTCCGCTGGTGGCAGGATCAGGCGCTCTCGCTCTCAGCCCAGCTTGGAGCCCGATACCGCTGGCTTGATTTCGCGTTCGGGGCTGTGGTCTTGTACCTCCTTGTCCATGCGATCCCGGAAGCTGGCGACGCGCTCCGTGAAGGACAATGGACGGATTTCCTGAAGACTCTGTTGACACCACTGATTCTAGCGTGGATCTTCCTGGTTCCTCTGGTGCGCAGCGCCCGTTCCAGGCGAAGTGACCGGCTGGTGCTAGCTGGCGTCCTGGGTATCGTGATCGGCCTTCAGGTAATCGAAGCCCGAGTGGTCAGCGCCTCGAAGGCCGCTGATAAAGGTTTGGAGTACGTTGAGAAGAAACGGTACGCAGCGGCGATCCCTTATCTGGAGCAAGCCTATCGACGAAAACCCGATCAAATTCATCTTGCTGAGCACCCGGCCTATGCCTACTCGATGACCGGAAAGCACCAGGACGCGATCAACGTTCTGGAGCAGCTTGCTTCAAGACTTGGCGAACCGTCGGACTATGCCTGGGAGTTGTTGACTCATGCCTGCCGGCAGACTGGCCAGTGGAACCGCTTGTTGGACGTCGCCGAGAAGGTCGTGAGCACCAATCCGCGCTCCGTCGAGGCTTACCATGTGGCAGGGCTTGCCGCATCACAGCTATATGGACTTCGCTCAGCAGAGGCACGAAAGTACTACGCCAAGTATGCTGAACTCAATCCCAACGCTCAAGAAACCGCATTTGTCAAAGAGCTGTTTCCTGACTTGTGAGAGCCATCCAAACTTACCTGACGCCCTCCTCTTCTGCTCGACTACTCTCCGGCAAACACCCACTCTGCTTGTAACTCCTTCTCGCGCGCCAGGTCACGTTTCACGACGTCCAAGATATGCCCATCGATGCGCTTCCAGAGATAGGAGACGAATTTAACGGGTTCGCGATTTCCTTGCCGATCGCAGTAGGCCAGATCGTACGTCTGGATCTTCGCATACAAGATGGGAATGGCCTCGGACAGCAGCTCCTCCCCGAACCGTGGCAGAAGGTGGGGAAACACTCTTCGGTGCAAGCGGAAGCTGACGAAACCGATGTGGCGAAGAACGAGTTCTTGGGCGCTGGGTTCAGAGCCGCGCTGGGCTGCGGCAATCAAGCGGCGCTCTGCTGCAAGCGAGATCGGTGGGTACCGCTGGGCGAGTTCTCGGTATCGTGTTCCGCACAGAAGCTTCCTCTTCTACTCCCCGTAATGCGTCGCAGCTCGCTCGATATAGACGACCTTCGCTTTGGTATCGATGCTGTACACAATCCGATCCTTGTAGCTTAAACGGTAGGAGTAGCTGCCGGCTAGATCGCCGAGAAGTTTCTTGCCCTGGAAGGGATTCTTGGCAATAACTTCGGTCAGGATGTCGTGGAGCTTGGCTCGTAGCTTGGGGGTCAGTTTCCCGATATCCTTTTCAGCGCGGCGGGTGATCCGAACTTCATAGTCCCCTGCCGTCATTTGCCAAAGATTTCTTCGAGGGACTTGGTCCGACCGGCCTTAATATCCGCCCTTGCCTCCCTGATGCTTTCGCGCAAGCCGGGAGTAGAAAGTAATTCCAGAGTTTCAAGTAGGCCTTCGTAGTCCTCTTCCGAGATCAACACTACATCTCCCGCTTTGGAGCGAATCTTGATCGGCATGTGCCCTTTCACCGATTTCCTGGTCAGCTCAAAGAGCTGCTCCCTGGCTTGTGTGGCCGTGAGAACCGTCATCGAACAACCCTCCTTCTGGGGTTCACTCTCTGAAACGTACGCTTTTCCGTACATAGCTTACCACATCGGCACATCGGCCGCAAAGATTTCCTATGGCCCTTCTACCCCAGATGTTATCCGCTCAAGCGTCTCTTGAAGCCGCCTCAGGCTATTTCCCATCGGCTTCACGCCTCGCAGTTCCCAGTTGATCACCGTGTCAGCGCTCACGCCGACGAGCGCCGCGAGTTCACGAATGAGCAACCCTTTGTCCATCCGTACCTTGCGGATATGCTCGCCGAGCGTCTTGGGCTCTTTGGGATAGGCAGGATTCAGTTCGAGCAGGTTGATTTTGAAGTCGAGGATATAGACCAAAAAGTTGTCTTTCTGTAACGCATGGTTGTTGTTGTGGCTGGCTCACGGACTCCCGCCATCGGTGTCGATGCAGCTCGACCCAAATCCAGCGCTATTTGGCGAAGGTCTCGGGGCCGTTGCTGGATCGGATTGATCTCCACATCGACGTTCCAACCGTGCCCTTTGACGCTCTCACACGAGCACCGGAGGGGGAACCCTCGGCCGCGATCCGAGCGCGGGTCCAACGGGCGATTGCCTTCTGTCGAAGACGCGGCCAGCAACATCCTAATGCTCAGTTACGGACTAAGGAACTCAAGGCCTCTTGTGAGATGACCCCTCAGGTCATTCAGTTGCTCAAATCAGCCATGCAAGAGCTGAACCTCTCGGCCCGCTCGTACACCAACATTCTAAAGATCGCCCGCACCATTGCGGATTTGGCCCAACAGGACATCATTCAGCCTGAGCATGTGGCCGAGGCGATCCAATATCGTTCGCTCGATCGGCAATTGTGGACGTAACGTATTCTTCCTTGACAGCCGTGCCAACATTGTATATGTTTGAAATATACAAACTGAGGCCGCAGTGACCAGCATCGGTGAGTGGACGGGGTTTGATTGGGATGCGGGCAATCGGGAAAAGAACGCCAAACACCGCGTATCAGATGACGAGTGCGAGGAGGTCTTTTTCAATCTCCCATTACTGCTGGGTCCCGATGAAGCACACTCAGAGCATGAAGATCGTCACTACGTCCTCGGTCAGACCAATACTAGCCGACGACTCTTTGTCGCCTTCACGATGCGCGGCACTCAGATTCGGGTGATCTCGGCGCGAGACATGACGCGGAAGGAGCGGAGGGCGTACGATGAAGCCGAAAAAGCGGATTCCTAAATTCAGGTCGGAAGCGGAGGAGCGACGGTTCTGGGCCACCCACGATTCGACGGAGTACCTTGACTGGAGCAAAGCTAAACGCGTGCTCTTTCCGAACCTCAAGCCTTCAGTCAAGACGATCTCGATCCGCCTACCCGAGTCGTTGCTAAACTCGCTGAAGACGCTTGCCAACGCACGCGATGTCCCCTATCAGTCTCTTGTGAAGATTATCCTCGCCGAGCAGGTTGAGGAAGCGCTTCATCACACCAAAGCCTAATAGGCCTATGCCATTGACTCCAGTGAAGCTCCCCGCCCCAAGGGGCGGGGGAGCTTCAGTTTTTCTCTCCTGAAGCTGTATTCGGATGCCAACAAGCGCCGGGACCGCCCCCTCATGCTGGGGCTTGACGCTAGCCGCCTTCCTCCGCCCCGCAAGCGGGGCGGCATCCGGCGATTTTTGAGTGACCCCCACTGGTAGTATCTGGGGATGTGGACGACTATCCGCGGACCCTCATGGAGTTTGAGCGCCGGTTTGCCTCTGAGGAGGCGTGCCGCGCGTACCTGCTCCAGCTGCGCTGGCCCGAGGGCGTGCGGTGCCTGCGCTGCCACTCCCCCAGCGTCTGGGCGACGGCCCGTGGGCTGTACCACTGCACGTTCTGCGGCTTCCAGACCTCCGTGTTGGCGGGCACGATCTTCCAGGGGACGCGGCACGCCCTGCGTCTCTGGTTCCGCGCGATGTGGTACGTGACGAACCAGAAGTCCGGCGTCAGTGCGCTGGGGCTGCGGCAATCAAACGTCGCTCTTTGGCAAGCGAGATCGGTAGGTAGCGCTG
>CAYNXT010000142.1:0-4355 GCA_964401235.1 uncultured Planctomycetales bacterium | reverse complement strand
ATGACGGTGTTGCGGGTGGCGCGAAGCGCGGGCCAGGAACGATGGAAGAGTCTTACGCCATCCCACGTCTCAAATTCACATGTCTGACTCGCTACATCGCTCATGAAACCTCTCGAAGCCGTCAATGCAACCTGCAATCCTTCCGCCAGGGCTTGAAGCACCTAGGATGAACCTTCAAGCTCCTGCCCCGAAAATCCAGGTATTCCAACACTATGGTCAACCGTAGGTGCAAATCCATAACTACAGGAATACCGTAAGATTTATTGCGATGAGACTAACGGTTAGTTTTGGCATGTCATGATGGTGCAGTTAGTAAATAACGTAACTTCTGGACAGCAACGGAGTTGAGTTTGGCCGCGTTAATCAGTGGCTGTCCCCGATTTCCCGAACGCAATCATGAGCACTCGGTCACTGTTCATTCCAAATAGAGATGCCTTTCCTTCCGGTGCCAGCTACCGCGGTGCCTGGCACCTTTACAAAGCAGCATCAGCCTATCTCGGAGGCCCAGCCGTAATCGCCGATGAGGGGCACAAATACGCAGCTAGCGACTTCTCGCTGCAAGACCGTCCCTCCCCGCTTTTCAACCGTCAGCAGCATCTGACCCTGCGGGGGGCCGACCGGTAGGACCATCCGCCCGTGATCGGCCAACTGCTCCACGAGTGGCGGCGGCACGCGAGGGGCTGCGGCGCTGACGATGATCGCGTCATAGGGCGCGTGTTCAAGCCATCCTAGCGTGCCGTTGCCGGCACTTAGGTGCACGTTGGCATATCCCAGCGCTTGCAGCCGCTCTTGAACTCTTGAGAGCAGCTCCGGCAATCGCTCCACGGAAAACACTTCAAGCGCTAACTCGGCCACAATCGCGGTTTGATAGCCTGAGCCTGTGCCAATCTCTAACACCCGCTCATGCCCGCTGAGCCGCAACTGGCTGACCATCAGCGCAACAATGTAGGGCTGGCTGATCGTCTGTCCGCCACCGATTGGCACCGGGTGATCGGCATAGGCTTCAGGTTGAAACTCCTCCGGCACGAAGAGATGGCGAGGCACCCGACGAAATGCGGCCAACAACCGTTCGTCTCTGAGCCCGCGCATCTTCAGCTGTTCCTCCACCATGCGCGCGCGAGCCGCCTCATCGCTCATGAGCGAGCCAGCAGGTAGCGGAGGATCAACCGCAAGAAACGCACGGCATCGGGCAGCGGCCGAATATGGCTCGCATGACGGTTGTAGATGGTTCGAATAGGAACCGAGATGATTTTCCAACGGCGCGCGGAGGCGGCCAGCAGCAGCTCCGTCTCGATCTCAAACCGGCTCGATCGCAGGGGAATCGTCTCGAGGACCTCTTTGCGGATAAATCGAAAACCGCACTGTGAATCCGGGATATGCTGTCGGATAAGCGCAGAGACCAGCCGCGACATGAGCCGGTTGGTCCAGTGTCTGGGGCCAGGCATCATGCGGCCGTTGGTCATGCGGTTGCCCACGACGATGCCGGCGTGCTGATACTCCCCAGCCTGGATCAGCTGGGGGATGTCGCTCGGATCGTGCTGGGCATCGCCATCCATCGTCACCACCCCCTCATAGCGCGATCGCAGCGCGTAGTCAAAGCCGGTCCGCAACGCCTTGCCCTTGCCTTCGTTGCGCAAATGGCTGATGACCAACGCCCCTTGGGCTGAAGCCGTGTGTGCGGTCTGATCGCGCGAGCCGTCATCCACAACGATGATCGGCCATCCTTGGCGCTTCACATCCGTCACGAGCGCGCCAATCGTCTCCGCAGCCTGATAGGCGGGAATAATCACGCAGTAACGGGCCATGTCTCGCTCGGGATGCCGGCCGGTGCCAGCGGCTGGAACATCAGCCACTGCGTCGGGAAGCGTTGCACATATCGCTCCATGACCTGCGCATACTGCCGGGTCAATCGGGAGATGGCCTCTGGGCCTCCCTGACGCGATGGCCAAATTGCCGGTTCGCACAGCAGACGAAAGGTCCATCGGCCTTCGCGAATAAGGAAACTCGGGACGACTGGGGCGCCACTACGCAGACTCACCACCGCAGGACCCCGCGGCATCATCAGCTGCCGTTGGCAAAACGCGACGGCCATTCCGTTATTCTGAAAATCTCGATCTCCTAACAAGCCCAACACCTGCCCTTGGCGCAATACCTGCAGGGATCGGCGAAGCGCCTGGGCCCCCAGCGGGATCACGCCGATGCCGCATCGAAGGCGCTGACGGTTAAAGAGTTGATCGGTGCTTGGATCCTCGTGCGGCAGTGCGACTGCGCTAACGCTTAACCCAAGACGGCGCAGCGTCACCGCCCCCAACTCCCAATTCCCGAGATGCGCCGTGAGCGCGATGACCCCGCGGCCCTGGCGATGCGCCTCCGTCACATGCTCCCCACCTTCTAAGCGCACCTCAGGGTGCGCCACACGATGCATGCAGAAAAATTCCACAACGGTTCGCCCAAAGTGTCGAAAGACCTCTCGCACTTCAGCAGAGCGTTCGCTCACCTGGGGCCCTAAGACCGCGCGTAAGTTTGAGGTCACAATACGCCGGTCGAGCGTGGCAAAGCGCCAGCGCACATCCGCGCAGGCCTGCGCAAGACGAAACGCTGCCCTGTATGGGAGCAACTGACTCAGCTGGTAGGCCAACCAATAGCCACCGTAGGTGCCCCTCATCCACGGGCTGGACGAGCCATATCTACGGTTGACGCGACTCCGGCAAGCCTCGTTCGCCCGTCGGCCAGCCGGAACAGGAGCCGTGCAATATCAATCGACGCGTTGGGATGGGCTAGCTCGGCGTTCCGCCGGCGCAGCGCGTCCAATCGCTCTGGATTCTCAAGTAAATCGCGCACGGTTTGGCGCACGGTTTCCGGCGCGGAGGCTTGCACGGCGGCCCCTTGCGAAAGCAGAAATCTCGCATTGTAGGCTTCTTGGCCTGGAATAGGGTTCACGATCACCATCGGGACGTGGCGCGCTAAGGCCTCGGAGGTGGTGAGTCCACCCGGCTTGCTGATGAGCAGCGTGGCGAGCCCCATCAGGCTCGGAACATCGTTCGTATGGCTCAAGCCGATGATTCGATGGCGAAACCGCTGTGACTGCAACCACGCCAACAATGAGCGGTTCGTCCCGCACAGCACCACCACTTGAGCAGGTGGAGGCAGCCGATCTAAGCTCATCACAATCTCCCGCAGTCGGCCGAAACCGCCTCCACCACCCATGATCAGGAGAATCGGATGGCTCAGATCCAATCCAAATCGACGAGCGGTGGCCATCCGATCCACGGGCTCTTGAAAGCTCGGATCAATTGGGATGCCAAGAACCTTCACACGGTCCGACTCGACACCACGCAGGAGAAACCGTTGTTTGACTTGCTCCGAGGGCACCACATACGCATCGACGGTTTCATGAAACCAGTAGAGGTGCGGAGCATAATCTGTCAGCACGCCGACGAGGGGAATAGTCAAGCCATGATGCTTTTTAAAATCGGCCACGACGCCACAGGGATAGGCCTGTGTACAGGCGATAACATCCGGGCGCACCGTGGCCAAGAGGTGCTGCAGCTTCAGGGCATGATAGCGGTGTAAGAGGGTTCGTAGCTGATGCACGCGGGAGTGCACTTCGGGATTGTCGTAGAGGTATTCCCAGACGTCCGGCTGATGGCGGATGAGGGACAGATACGAGCGGGTAATCGCCCAGCGTACGAAGCGGCTGGTGAACTGGAAGGCATCCAAGGCGACCACTTCAGCGGCGGGATTGAGTTGCGTGACGGTTCGCTCAATCGCGCAGCTGGCGCGATGGTGGCCGGAACTCGTGGTAATGTGGAATAATAGGAACCGTCGTCCTGCCATAGGGATGTCAGTCAGGCATCTGGAGAACCCTCTCAATGCGCCTCACAGCTTCACTCAGGCGGGATTCGGATTCCACAAGCGCAAACCGGATATAGCCTTCTCCGTAATCGCCAAACCCGCTGCCTGGAGCCGCGACCACTCCGGCTTCTTGCACCAGAAGCGTCGCAAATTCGAGTGCTGTGAGGGCGCTGAACTTCGGAGGGAGCTTCGCCCAGACATAAAAGGTTGATTTTGGCATGGGAACATCCCAGCCAATCCGTTTGAGCCCTGGCACAAAGACGTCACGCCGACGCTTGTACGCGGCAACAGCTTGCTGCACGTAGTGCTGCGGGCCGCTCAACGCTTGAACCGCCGCCCACTGGACGGCGCGGAAGATCCCAAAATCGATGTAACTTTTGGTCTTGGCCAACGAGGCGAGCACATCGCGGTTCCCTACCGCGAACCCCAATCGCATCCCTGGCAGACTGTAGGATTTCGAGAGGGTGTGAAACTCGACCGCGATGTCCTTCGCGCCCGGC
>CAYNXT010000141.1:0-4375 GCA_964401235.1 uncultured Planctomycetales bacterium | reverse complement strand
ACCCGGGCCATCCCCAGACGTGCAACGTCTGCAACTACTGGAAAATGTTCGCGCCGGATCGTGCCGCGCGCGTCTGGGAAGAGTGCGCGACGGCCAAGCGCGGGTGCGCGCAAAACAAACAGGAGCTGGCTGAGGTGGTGATCGGCCTGACCGAGCCGTCTCGAGCCGCGCGCAAGGATGGGGCGGGCGCGTCAACCTCCACGGTGGATCATATCCTGCAAGACGGCGCATCGCGCGCCCGCGCCATCGCGCAGCAGACCATCATCGAAGTCAAAACTGCTTTCGGGTTGGCCGGTTTGCCGGTTAAGCCGGTTATGCCCGTTCAAACGGGCCAACGGGCTAACCGGCCAACGGGCTAACGGTATGCAATACGACATCAACGCAGATATTTACGAGGGGCCCCTCCCCCTGCTCGTCGAGTTGGCCAAGCTCAATCTCATCGACGTGTTTCTCATTCAATTAGTCGAGATGACCGGCCAGTATCTCCACCGGGTGAAAACCAGCGGCCTGGAGCTGAACCAACTCGCGGAGCCGCTGCCGCTCTTGAGCAACTTGGTGGCGATGAAGGCGCGCGCGTTGCTGCCGCAGCCTCCCACGGTTGAGGAAGAAGAGATACCGGTCAGCCTCGAAGAGTTGGAGCGGCGCCTCAAAGAGTACGAGCAGTTCAAGACCGTCGCCCAGTTGCTCGCTGAGCTGCATGTGTTGCAGCATCAGCGCTTCGGCCGGCTGCAAACCGAGCTGCCGGCGGGTGAAGACGCGCCGTCGTCTGAGCCGGCGCCATTCGAGGTCGGAATCACCGACCTGGTCAGCGCCTTCGCGAAGGTCATCGATAAGGCGAGTGCGCCGGTCTATGAAGTCAAGGCCGAACCCTGGACGGTGGAGATGAAAGTGCAGGAGCTGCGCGTGCTCTTAACCGTCAAGCGGCAAGTGCGTTTCTTGGAGTTGTTCAATCCTGAGAAAACTAAGCTCGAGCTGGTGGTGACGTTTCTGGCACTCTTGGAATTGATGCGCCAGCGTGTGGCCCGCGCCATCCAAGAGCGGCTCTTTGGGGATATCATGATTTCCTCTATGGAGGCTACGGGGGTTAGTCATGGACCAAGCGGAACCTAAGCGGATCATCGAGGCGCTCTTGTTTGTGCTGGGCGCTCCGGTGGCGTTGAAACGCTTGCTGGAGGTCGTACCTGGCATCGAATCCGCGCAGGCGCGCTCGCTCATCCAAACCCTCAACACAGAGTATCTGACCACCGGACGCGCGTTTCATGTGCAGGAAGTGGCGGGTGGCTACCAACTGGTCACAGCACAAGAGCTGGCTCCCTGGATCAAGCAAGCACTGGAGCATCCCAAACCGGATTCGGTGAGCACCGCAGCGCTTGAGACCTTGGCCATCATCGCCTACCGGCAGCCGCTGACCAAGGCGGACATCGAAGCCATCCGTGGGGTCGATGTCGCCGCATCGCTCGATACGCTGATCGAGCGCCGATTTGTCCGGGTGGCGGGCCGCAAGGAGAGTCCAGGACGGCCGTTTCTCTATGCCACGACAGCAGCATTTCTGCACCATTTTGGCTTAAAGTCGATTGAGGCGCTCCCCAGCTTGAAGTTGCCGACCGTTGCAGAGCCCACGGCTGAGGTTTCAACGGCACAGCCGGTGCCGGCAGGACCTGATGGCTCGTAGGCCGTCCAGCACTCTCGCGGCGGTTCGGCAACAGATTGACCGCCTGGATGAGCAGCTGCTTCAACTGGTGAGTGCGCGGGCGGCCTTAGCACTGCAAATCGGGCGCATCAAGAAGCGCAAAAAATGGCCGGTGTTTGATGCCGCGCGCGAAGCGTTCGTCTTGAGCCACGTCACGCGGCACAATCCCGGTCCGCTCTCTGCGCGGGCGATTCGCCACATTTTTCAGGCGATTCTTTCCGAATGCCGACGCCGCGAGCGCACCTCCAAAAAACGGTAGAAAATCGGGGACAGCCACCGATTTCTTTCTCGCGTAAAATAATTAGTGGCTGTCCCCAATAAACGATGAGCGTTATAGCATACTTAGGTCCTGAACATACGAACACGCATCTTGCCGCGATCGCGCGTTTCGGGCCCCGCAGCCGGTATGTGCATGCGCCGACGGTGGACGATGTCTTCACGCTGGTTGAGCGAGATCGGGCCGATGCTGGCGTTGTCCCGGTAGAGAATTCTCTGGAAGGGGCCGTCACACACACGCTGGACCGCTTCATTGACTTTAAAGATTCACCGGTTCGTATCGTCGGGGAGATCGAGGCAGGAATCCGCCACCAATTCATCACTCGCCGCGGGGTGAAACCGAGCCAGGTGCGGATCGTCTACTCGCATCCGCAGGCACTCGCCCAGTGCCGTAAATGGCTGGCCGCGCACCTGGCCGGCGGCTACGGCCTGATCGAAACCAGTTCAACCTCGGAGGCGGTGGAGCGCGTGGCCCGCGAGCCGCAGCGCGCCGGCGGCTTTCGCGCGGCCCTCGGCAGCAGGGAAGCGGCTCGCAGGCACCGCTTGCAGGCGCTGCAGGTGCCGGATGAGCGCGACAATAAAACGCGTTTTGTGATCTTGAGCAAGGCCAAACCGGCGAAAGCCGCGCGAAACAAAACCTCGATTCTGTTCGCACTCCATGATCGTCCGGGAGCGCTGTATGATGCGCTCAGCCCGTTTAAGCGGGAGCGCATCAATCTCACGAAAATCGAATCCAGGCCGTCAAAACAGCGAGCCTGGGAATACTCATTTTTCATCGACTTAGAAGGACACGAGACAGAGCCGCGCGTGAAGCGCGCGCTGGCACATCTTGCGCGTCACGCTTCGGTACTCCGTCTTCTGGGCTCCTATCCGATCCGAAAACGCTGATGCCTATCATTGATCTGCGCGCACGCGCAGTCGTGCGTGAACTCACCATCTATCAACCTGGCAAGCCAATCGAAGAGGCCAAACGGGAGCTCAAACTCTCCTCGGTCATCAAATTGGCCTCTAACGAAAACGCCTTCGGGCCTTCACCCAAGGCGCTCTCGGCCCTGGCCAGAGCGGTCCGCTCGCTCCACCGGTATCCAGATGCAACCTGTGGAGCCCTGCGCAGCGCGCTGGCCAAGAAGCTGCGGATCGACGCGGAGCAGATTCTCGTTGGCAATGGCTCCGATGAACTCATCGTGCTAGCCCTGCGCGCCTTTGTGGATCCGGGCGATCATGTCGTGGTTGCCCAGCCGACGTTCTTGATGTACGAACTGCAAGCCAACGCTTGCGGGGCGTCGGTGACGACGGTGCCGCTGCGCGACTATCGCTATGATCTGCCGGCGATGGGAGCCGCCATCACGCCGCACACGAAGTTGGTGTTCATCGCCAATCCGGATAATCCCACCGGGACCTATGTGACGAAGCAGGAACTCAAAGCGTTCTTGCAGGATCTGCCGACCCAAACGATTGTGATGCTGGATGAGGCCTACTACGAATTCGTCGAGGCGAACGACTATCCGCAATCTGTCCCGATGATTGCCGCTCGACCGCTGATTGTCACGCGTAGTTTTTCCAAGGCCTACGGCCTGGCTGGACTACGCGTCGGGTATGGAATTGCGCAGACTCCATTGATTGCGGCAATGAACGCAATTCGCGAGCCGTTCAATGTCAACAGCTTAGCCCAGGCGGCAGCGACGGCGGCATTGAGCGACACGGTCTTTTTGTCCCGCACGCGGCGGCTCATGCGCGAGGGCCGGCGCTATCTGACGAAGGCGTTGGACGCGCTGCACATGCGCCATGTGCCCAGTGTGACCAATTTTCTCTTGCTGGAGCTGGGGCCTGGCGCCTCCGAGGTGGCGCGCAAGCTGTTGCAGCAGGGGGTCATCGTGCGCGAGTTGAGTGCCTGGAAACTGACCGGCTGTATTCGGGTGACGATCGGGACGATGGCAGAAAACCGCCGGTTCATTCACGCGTTGAAATCTTCGCTCGCCAGCTCATAAGAGGCCGAGCGCCCGTCGCGCTCGGCATTCCGCGGCTGCCTCGATGGCAGCCGCTTCAGAGGAGGAGCTTATGATTATAGTGCTTAAACCCAAGACGACGAAGAAGCAGTTGGACCATCTGCTTGAGCGCATCAAAGCGCTGGGCCTCAAGCCCATGGTGTCGAAGGGAACCGAGCGGACCATTATCGGCGTCATCGGTTCGGAAGATGCCTTGCGCGTGCAGCCGCTTGAGGTGATTCCCGGCGTGGAAAAGGTCATGCCGGTGCTCAAGCCCTACAAGCTGGTTTCCAGGGAATTTAAACCCGAATCCACAGTCGTCTGTGTCAACGGGGTGAGCATCGGGGGCAAATCGGTGGTCGTCATGGCCGGCCCCTGTTCGGTGGAAAATCGTCAGATGTTGCTTGAGACCGCCAAAGTCGTC